>JAFAVN010000515.1 GCA_019242435.1 Verrucomicrobiota bacterium
CAGCCTGGGAGAATGGCACGGGAAAGCCTGCGTTGCCAGATTCCAACTCCTTATAGTCTTATGCGCAGCTTGTCCTCGGCGAAAATGATCTCGGTGTCCCGGAGCGTTGCTCGAGCTTCGGTCAACATTGACTCGATATCCGCGAGAACCTCAGCAGCAGCATGGGTCAATACCAATCGCTTTATTCTGACCTTCTGAAGCAGATTAAAAAGGCTAGATGGCGAGAAATGGGCCAACTCGCAGATCAGGAGATCGGTGCCGTTTTGTAAGTGGGGCAACAGATCCTCCGGACACCCCAGATCACCGGAAGCGACAAAGTCGAACTGCGGGTTCTTAAAGGCCAAGCTGAAGGGATGAAACCGGCCAGATCCAAACCGTTTCACCAATGACTCAAGATGGCTGGTAAGCGCAACCCGCACATTGAAGCCGCAAATATCGAACTGATCGGATGCTTCCCAGGGTTGAAACTGCAGAGTAAACGGAATGAAATTCGGACCGATGTATGAGGCATCGAGCCAGACCTTAAGGGGTTCGATAAGCTCCTGGGGCAGATAGATTGGTAAGGGTCTCTGGCGACCTACAATCCAACAGGATTGAATCAGCATTGCCAGCCCGCTCGTATGATCGGAGTGGCAGTGCGTGATGATGATCGCGTCCAACTCGACTGGTTCGATTCCCAGCTCGATTAAAGTGCGGCTACAGGACTCACCGGCATCCACTAAGATCTTGTGCTCGCCAGCATCAAGCAGAAAACTGGAGTGATTACGATTGGCCGCCGGATAGCCAGGCGCGGTCCCGAGAAAGGTGATGGTCGCCATGGAAGGCTTAGATCAAACAAAGAAACCAAGAAGTACTCATCCGCGCCGTAACCGGTACTCGTAGCTTTCAACCAGCGCAAGCCAGCTGGCTTCAATTATATTATCCGAAACCCCAACGGTGCTCCACGTTTCGTGGTGATCGGTGGAGTCGATCAGGACTCGGGTCCGGGCCGCTGTGCCCGAGTTTGCGGTAATGATTCGGACCTTGAAATCGCTGAGCTGGATACGGTCGATCACCGGATAGGTCGGTATCAATGCTTTCCTGAGGGCGGCGTCCAAGGCATTAACCGGTCCATCCCCTTCCGCGACCGTATAAATATCGCTGGTGCCGACCCGGAGCTTAACGGTTGCCTCGCAAGTTTCGTAACGATTCCGAACTGAGCGAATATAAGTACAGTGGTATTCCAGGAGCTCCCACAGCGGCTCCGGCTTGCTCAGAACCCGCCGCACCAGCAGTTCGAACGAAGCTTCCGCGGCTTCAAACTCATATCCTTCATGCTCCAATTTCTTGATTTCGCGAAGAATAGCCGGCACTTCCGGAGAGCCTTTGTCCAGTTGAAACCCGAGTTGGCGCGCTTTGGCAATGACATTGCTTTGGCCGGAGAGCTCAGAAACCAGAATCTGTTGCCGGTTACCGACTGAACCCGGCTCGATATGTTCGTAGCTTTTGGCCAGCTTTTCTACCGCGTTCGCGTGAAGGCCGCCTTTGTGGGCGAAGGCCGTAGCGCCAACAAACGGCGCGCGAATGTTATGCTGACAGTTAGCCAGTTCGTCGACAAACAAGGAAAGCTCATGCAGCCGTGTCAGGTCGGGCACGACTTCAATGCCAAGCTTCAACTGAAGATTGGGGATGACACTGGTCAAATTACAGTTGCCAGTCCGTTCGCCATAGCCATTGATGGTTCCTTGAACTTGGACCGCACCCGCTCTGAGCGCCGCTAATGCATTCGCGACGCCGAGCTCGCAATCGTTATGGGTATGAATACCGATTGGCAAACCCAGCTGAGCGACTGCTGCGTGGGTGATCTCGCCGACTTCGTGCAACATAGATCCGCCGTTGGTATCACAAAGCACCGCCATGTCGGCCCCGGCATCGGCGGCGGCTCGGATGGCGGCTAAGGCGTGCTCGGCATCTTCTTTGTAGCCGTCGAAGAAGTGCTCGGCATCCAGGATCACCTCCTTACCCTTCGATTTCAAGTAATCAACTGTCTCGCGAATCATTCGGAGATTTTCCTTGAAAGAGACGCCGAGAATGTGCTCCACGTGCAGACCCCAGCTTTTCGCTACTATTGTGACCACAGGAGTCCCGGCTTCGATCAATAAACGGACTTGGGAATCATCCGCGGGGCTTAGTTTAGGCCGGCAGGTGCTGCCGAAGGCACAGATTTTGGCAGGGCCCCACTCTCGTTTTCGGGCTTCCTCAAAAAAAGCGATGTCCTTCGGATTCGAACCTGGCCAACCACCCTCAATGTAGTGAATCCCGAAGCCGGCGAGCTTCTCAGCAATCCGGATCTTGTCTTGGACACTAAAGGAAACTCCTTCGGCCTGCGTTCCGTCGCGCAGGGTGGTGTCATAGATGGTTATCTTCGGGGCATACATACATCGGGTCTGCTCCGTTATTCCAGACAGCGTCAGTTTGCAAGGGAAACGAATGGAAACGCCGGCAACACCACGCGTCAACGACGTTCCCGCTGTTTCCACGTGTTGAGGGAGTTGGGCAGTTCGACGCGGTTACGGCGTTCCCGGCGTACACGAGCTGAAGGCATTCCCAGCGTTGTCAGCGTTGAGGTGTTGGACGTTTTCACTCGTTGAGAGCGTTCCCAGCGTTCCCGCGGCGTTGCTCCCTCGTTCTTACTCGTGTGCACCTGAAAATGTGGTAAGTTCCACGCCATGAAAACCATGAGTCTGTTGCGCTGGTCGCTCGTAGCGCTGGTCTCAACGGTCGCCGTGACAGGACTAGCTGCGAATCTACCGAATGTCAGGATTGAATTTGATAATCCAAAGTTCTTTACGGATATCCGGATCCACGATTTTGACGAGTTCAGGTCAGCCGACATTTTTGCCCGGGAGATGACTAAGGCGTTGTCGCCAGTCGTGGCGAAAGCGGCGCCGGGTTACACTCTCGTGCTGCACTTCACGGACATCGATCTGGGTGGCCGTTATGAACCGTGGAAGCCCCAGCACAGTCAGATCAGGTACAACCGGCAGTGGCTGCCTCTGCGGATGACTTTCAAATATACATTGATCGACAGCAGAGGAAGAACCATCTCCCAAGGCTCGAAATCGCTGAGCGATACCCTCTTCCTCGGTTGGTCGGTTGGCGGGTCGTATTGGGAGAACTGGGATTACCTGTATTTCGAGAAGCGCGCCCTGGTGAGATGGGTCGGGCAGAATATCCGGGCTCCTTATCCAGGCGGGGAATATTCTAAGGGATAAGATATAGCGGGGACAGAGCTCTGGCTCTGGAAGAGCAAAGGGCAGACAGCTCGGTTAATTCCGGGAGTTGACCCGCGTAAGAGTCACCCGACCAGTTCCGGGTGACCTCTCAACGAATCACTTTTACCGGGGTACCAACATCGACGGCGGCAAAGAAACGTTTGGCCTTTGAACCGGGCATTCTGATACACCCGTGCGAGGCAGGGTAACCGGGGAGCTCACCCTCGTGCAGACCAACTCCGCCATAAATTCTGAGAAAATAGGGCATGGGCGCCCCAATAAACTCTGCGCCTCTAGGTTTCGGGTCCTTTTTGACGTTGGCATCCGCTTTGATCACAACCCCGCCTTGGACGTACTCTCCATAGATGCTGGAACGGTGATCGACGTCTTTCTGGATAATCCTATAGCGACCGGGTCTGGTGTCGTAGCCTTCGCGCCCGGTGGATATCGGGGCTGTCAGCACGACTCGGCCGCCCGCGTATAAACGTGCCTCCTGCTCCGCCAGATCGACCACAACCGAGACTTTGCCCGGCGGTAAGCCTCGAATATCATAAACCGTGTTTTCAATCTCGGCGCAGCCACTCAAAAACAACATTCCAAAAAAAGACGCTCGAATAACCCAATCCATCGTGCCGGAGTTATGCCATTAATCTGCATTCATCTGTCAAGACAGGGCTGCATAAAATTTCGAAAAAGCCCTGCTACTGTGCGCTTATGATCGATCCGATAGGGATCTGGCTCTGGCTCTCAATAGCAATTGTCACAGTTCTGCTGGCTCAGTTCCTGGCGAACCTGCTCGTATTACGTGGCCTTGCCAGGATTGCTCCCCCCGGGAACGGACCACTTGTGTCAGTGTTAGTGCCGGCTCGTAACGAGGCCGCCAGAATCCGGCCCTGTCTCGAAGCGCTCCAGCTTCAGGACTATCCGAACCTCGAGGTGCTGGTTCTCGACGATAACTCGACGGACAATACTGCCGACATAGTGGGTTCTACCGGATTTACAGTTGCCCGGGAATCGCGATACCGTCTAGTGAGAGGCTCTGTGTTACCGGAGGGCTGGGTAGGAAAATCCTGGGCATGTCAACAATTAGCAGACGCGTCCGCGGGCGAGTATCTGATGTTTGTGGATGCCGACACGGTGCATTCAGCGGGGACGGTTTCATCCGCAATAAATGCCGCAAAAAGGTACCGAGCCGATCTGCTGACCGTGTTGCCTTATCAGACCACCAAGACGTTTGGCGAGAAATTGGTGATCCCTCTGCTGTTCGTGGTGGGAGGATCCTATCTGCCTCACTGGCTGGTCGTTTTGGCCCAGCAAGCACCCTGGCTCGCGCGTTTTCTTGGGCCCGATTTCCTGGCCGGCTGTGGAACTGCCATAGGCCAATTCCTCTTGTTTAAACGCGACAGTTATTACCAACTCGGCGGGCACGCCTCGGTCGCGACCCACTTGGTAGAGGATGTCACTTTAGGCAGGCGGGTCGCGAAACGCATTCCGGAGGGATGGCGCCTGATCACATGCGACGGCACTGGTCTAGTCCAATGCCGAATGTACAGCTCTCTCGGCGACATCTGGGAAGGCTTCACAAAAAATCTGTGGCCCGTTTTTGATGGCGACCGGGTCAGGTTCTGGTTCGCGGTCGTCTGGCAAGCCGCGGTATTGGTATTACCGTTCGCTCTGGTTCCCTTTTTGCACCGGCCAGAGCTATACGTTTTGGTTCTCCTGATTCTGGTTTTGCGCGCCATGGCCGCATGCAGATTCCGCACGTCTTGGATCAGTGTTTTATGTCATCCACTCGGTTACGGTTTGGCTTTGTTCATTGCGGTAAACAGCCTGCGACGGTCAAAAGGCAAGGGCGTGAAGTGGAAGGAGCGGGTTTATCGAGACAGGTGCAGGCAGAGCCGTCCGGCTGAAGCCGAGGAGGTTGGCAAGACGTAGCCAGGATCGCGGTCGGGCCTTGGTCCCGAAGGGACTGTACGATCGTAGCCTGGCGCATAGTGTCCGGGAAGCGGTAATTCGAAATCCGTCCCTGCAGGGCACGCTATGAGACATTACCCCTGAGTTCCAAACCGAGCCCGCTATCTCTGATTGAAACTATGCCGTTCATGAGTGCCGATCACATCGTGCCTACGGGACGGCTCCTCGACGGTCGTTTCCCAGGCACTGCGTTCCAGGCTCACGATCCACGGTCCCTCCGGGACGGAGAACCTTTTTCTCAGCAACTCGCTAAAGATCTGTCGGGTCCTGGCGGCAGCACTCAGAGTAACAATAATATTGAATGTTGTAATTCCGCGGCTAAAATCCGGCAACATCTTCAAATAATGATCATGCATTTACTATGTGGAGAGTGAGTGACACCGAATTCTTCTATCCGTCTCTAAGCTTCTCAAGCTTCCTGCTTAGTGCTAACAGTCCAGCCATTCGATCGAAAAGAAACCAAGTGCACCTGTAAGCCCAAACTCTCCCGCAAAACCTATGGCTCCTAAGTTCGGCAATTATCTTTTTCGTAATCTGAAGTCGAATGCGCATTCATCATCATCCGAGAGTGCCGCTATCGAACCGACCGATCCTTGGATAATTGAGGACCAGGAAATTGTGTTGCACCCGGAAGACTTCGCGAGCGAATCCGCCACGGCCTTAAACTGGGCAGCTCTGGAGCCGAAAGAGGTTCGGGTGAAACTGAAACAGACGGACGGTCTAATGGAAGGCAAAGTGACTTTGGCCGCGACAGTCTTGCGAGAGCTTTACCCGGGGTTGGTGTCTGATCTGCTAAAGGAAGAGATTAGGTTTTCGCTGTCCCTGAGATCGGTCGTTTTGCAGTTGCAGAGCGTCATCGGTTCGTCAAGCAAGCTTTCTCAGACAAGTGGAAGCGCCGACTTTGATACGCCGATCGCCCAAGTTGCCCGAGAAGACGATGGCTTTTTCAAACTGGAGCGACATACCCGGGAATCTGCTACGAAAGAGGCTTCGGGATCGGAGGACGCTCCTTTCTTTCCTCTGATTCGGGAGAAGAATGAGCCGCGCCCCGAACTCAGAGAGATCCCCGCTGTCCCGGTGGTTGCGCCGGTTCCCGAGCAGCGTCCGCTCCCGAAAGCACCGGTTCGGGTCGACCCATTTGCCGACCTCCCGAAGCCGAGGATCGGTCCGCAACCTCCGACCTCACCATTATCCGTCGTTGGAACATCTGATGCCGCGGTGCCCGGAAAACAAGAACCATCACTAGCCAAACCGCTCCGCCGGCGCGGCTTGGAACGGCTCCAGGAGTTATTCCTGACTGATGACCTGCTAGACGCCGCGCAAGTAGCCCAATCACTGCGCGCCTTTCCTAAGGTCAAAGCGGTGTTGATCTTACTCGACGACGGGTCTGTGCTAGGAGGCGAATTGCCGCCAAACTACCAGTTCGCTTCTGCCTCTTCGGCGCCCGCCTTAATGCGGGCAGTCCGTGATTTTGGTACGGCATTGACAAAGACAGAAGTGAGCGCGTTAACCTTTCTGGCGGATACCCCAATTAGTATCTTTTTAGAGGGTCGGGTTTGCATATTAGTGGCACACGAGGGCCGCGGACTGCTGCCGGGAATGCGCGACCGATTTACTGATATTGCGAAGGCTCTTGACGCTCTGTACGCGCCGGTAGCAGAGCCGAGTCGGCCGAGCGCCCCGTGAAGTCGGCCGCGCTGATCCATCCGAAAGCCCATGTTGCCGTATCTTTTCCTGGTTTTATTGATCGACGCGAAAGCAGCCGCGATAGATCAAAGCATCGCAAGGCATTCGCTTGGCATCCTCGCACTACCGGGCTCTGCTTCGCCCAAGCAGCCATCCTTTTTTTCAGCTTACTCTCCCACCTCCGAGAGTCGGGAGACTGAAGTGATGGTCCACTGCAAACTCTCACGAACCGTTAGCAACCTTGACCAGACCATCACCATCATCGGAGTCGTCCAGCAGGATCTGGTCAGCGCCAAAGGCAAAATCATTGTGCCCGCCGGTTCTAAAGCGATCGGTGAAGGATATTGTGATCCGGAGCACAGCCGCATCATGGCCAAGAACAAATGGTCGCTCTACGTTAGCGATTATCTGATTCGAGTGACCGCGACTATGCTTGATTCCCTTAATTCGGAAGGATTGAAGAATACTGAAGAATTGAATTCGAACGAGCCCCGGGTGAGGCAACCTGTTTATCGGGACGGTGCGTGCGTCTCGGTCAATGCCAGATCGGAGTTTGTTCTTCGGGTAAGCGGGAGCGTATCGATCGAAAATTTGAATTCCGCCTTCCAGAACAATCTTCCCGCGCGTTAGCTATGCCTTTTGCAACCGCTCAGCGTCTGGCCGGCTTTACCGAATCTATCATCAGAGAAATGACCCGGGTCGCAAACCGATACGGGGCGATCAATCTTTCCCAAGGATTTCCTGATTTTGATCCTCCGCTCGAGCTGCGAAAGGCTGCGGAAAGGGCACTACAAGGGCCTTATCATCAATACGCGATCACCTGGGGGCAACCCGAATTCAGAGAGGCACTGGCAGCGAAACAGTCTCGTTTCATGGGAGTACCAGTTGATCCGGATCAACACTTGGTGGTGACCTGTGGGGGAACTGAAGCAATGCTGGTCGCGCTGATGACCGTGTGCAATCCGGGGGACTCTGTCATCATTTTCTCACCGTTCTACGAGAACTACGGTGCGGATACTATTCTGGCCGGCGCGCGTCCGATTTATGTGCCACTGCGACCACCGCAATTCGATTTCGATCCGGAGGCGCTACAGGCGGCTTTTGCGCAAAGACCGAAAGCCATCGTGGTCTGCAATCCATCCAACCCTTCCGGCAAGGTTTTCACCGAATCGGAATTGAGGTTCATCGGAGAACTTGCGGAACAGGCCGGCGCGTTCATCATTACCGATGAGGTCTACGAGCACATTGTTTATCCGCCACACCGGCACACTTACGCAGCTGCGCTGCCGGGACTTTTCAACCGCACACTGACAGTGGGTTCACTTTCGAAGACTTACGCCATCACCGGGTGGCGCCTGGGCTTCGTGTTAGCAGCACCGGAGATCATCTCGGGCGCCAGAAAAGTACATGATTTTCTGACCGTCGGAGCGGCTCATCCATTACAAGTTGCAGCGGTTACCGCGCTACGTTTCGACCAAAGCTATTATGATCAATTGGCGCGTGATTATACTGCCCGACGAGAGCTTTTTATCGGTTATTTGCAAAAGGCCGGGTTGAGCTTTGTAGAACCGCAAGGCGCTTACTATGTCCTGGTGGATATCTCGGAGTTCGGCCAACCGGATGACACCCAGTAATGTCACTGGTTGGCGAAAGAGATCGGCGTTGCCGCAGTCCCGGGTTCGAGCTTTTTTGCCGAACCCGTAAAGAACCTGATCCGGTTTCATTTCGCAAAACGAGATGAAACCTTGCGGGAAGCAGGAGAGCGGCTATTAGAGCTCCGGAACTCAGCTCGTACTCGTCCGGGATAGCAGATAGCAGATGATGGGTAGCAGGCCCTGGTGTGGACAGAGCTGCTTTATCGGCGGCTAGTTCTGTCGGCGTCGAACGGGCGGCTTCCGGACATTTTTTAAACCCCGGGGCGTCCGGTTGATTTTGAGGAGTGATCTGCCG
>JAFAVN010000066.1 GCA_019242435.1 Verrucomicrobiota bacterium
CCGGAAATGCACATGCATATCGATCAAACCGGGAGCAACCACCAAACCGCTGGCCGAAATGACTGGGGCGTCCTCCGGCGGTGGCTCTGCCGAAATCCGGCCGTCTACCACAAAGATATCGGCTGTCTCGTTCCGGCCGCTGGCCGGATCGATCACGTGACCGCCTCGGATCGTTAGGTCTCTCATCGCTGTTTTCGCGCGACAGTAGAGCAGAGGTAGAGAACGGCCATGCGCACAGCCAACCCGTTAGCCACCTGCTCGAGAATGACGCTTTGGGGGCCGTCGGCCAAGTCGCTGTCTATCTCGACTCCGCGGTTGATCGGACCTGGATGCATGATCAAACAATGGGATCTCAGACGTTGGGCGCGGTCCTTGGTAAGGCCGAAAAAGCGCACGTACTCATTCAAGCTCGGAAAATACTCCTTCCGCTGGCGCTCATGCTGGATGCGAAGCAGATTGATGACGTCGATCTCGCTCAGGATTTCATCCAGGTTGCGCACCACGGTTACTCCGACTGCTTCAAAGCTTCGAGGCACCAACGTACTCGGGCCGACTAAATAGACATTTGCCCCTAACTTTTTCAGGGCCCAGATGTTTGACCGAGCGACCCTGCTAAAAAGAATGTCGCCTACGATGGCGACGTTCAGGCCGGCAACGCGCCCCAGTTTTTCTCGAATAGTTAGTACGTCTAGCAACGCCTGGGTAGGGTGCTCGTGTGCTCCATCACCGGCGTTTATGACGCTGGCTTCTAGGCGCTCGGCCAGGAACTTTGGTGCGCCGGCAGAGCTGTGACGCAAGACGATTATATCGGCATGTAACGCCTGCAGGTTGAGCGCCGTATCCTTTAGAGACTCGCCCTTCTGCAGACTGGAGCTAGTCGTGGAAATGTTGACAACATCCGCGCTCAACCTGAATGCAGCCAGCTCGAAAGAGGTTCGCGTTCGAGTGCTTGGTTCGGCAAAAAAGTTAATCAAAGTTTTGCCGCGCAGTGCCGGCACTTTTTTGATGTCTCGAGAACCGACCGTTTTAAAGGCAGCCGCAGAGTCCAGAATGGTTTCTACTTCCCATGTCTCTAATTCCCGGATGCTAAGCAGGTCTTTACGAACCCAGTTTTGCTTTGAGCCTAAGTCCACGGTTTTCACGGCTTTTCGACTCGGACGGAATCAACCTCGTGATCGACTTCCCGCAGTCGCACCTTAACCAATTCTGATCGGGAGGTAGGCAGGCTCTTTCCGATATAATCGGGCCTGATCGGTAGTTCGCGGTGGCCTCTGTCGACCAAGACCGCGTATTGGATCCGGTCCGGGCGTCCGAATGAACTGACTGCGTCGAGAGCAGCCCGGCAGGTGCGTCCCGTGAATAGGACGTCATCCACCAGTACGACCGTAAGCCCTTCGAGGTGAAGGGGTAACCTGGTTTCCTGGACTCTGGGCAGGCGTGCGCGGAGGCTCAGGTCGTCTCGATGCATTGAGATATCGACGACACCCGTCCCGGGAGAACGACCCTCGATTTGGCCGATAAACTGGGCGATTCTCTGGGAAAGCGCGACGCCGCGTTCTGGGATTCCCGCCAGCAGACATTGGTCGGGCCTCGGGTTATGTTCGAGGATTTCGTGCGAGATCCGGCGGAGGGCCCGAGCGATCTCCTGCTCGTCCAGAATCAGTACAGAATTTGACATAATTCACCTTGGCGACCTCACTGGATCGCCTTAAAGGCTTTAAACTCAGATAGCGACCTATCGGAGCGCCTATGTTTTGGCGGCGCGTTGGCGCCGTTCCCGCCAGGCCGAGCGGTACTTCACAATCCAGTCTAACAGGGCACGTTCAAAGCCAATATCGTAACCGGCTTTTTCGCTTTCGATCCATTTGTGCCGCAGGATTTCTTCTCGTTCTGCCAAAAACTCCTTATACAAGACCGAATTTTTAACCAACTCGGTGGCGTCTTCCTTCGGGGGTTCCATTGGTTTACTATGATCGGCAGTCTGTGGGGAATTCCCTTACAGAGTCAAACCAAAAGGGTTCTTTCGTTCGGGGTCCGAAAAAATTCATTTAGCGTTCGCCACCGCCTCCCGCAGTGTATCGGCGATAGAAAGGAATTTAGTAGAAACCGGGCCTTGGGGATTCTCCAAAACCACTGGCATACCCCGATCGCCAGCTTCTCGGGTCGCCATATCGAGTGGAATTTCGCCCAACAGCGGCACTCGCAACCGGGTGGCCTCTCGCCGGCCGCCGCCGGAACCGAAAATGTCGTATCTTTGGCCATCTCCTGGAGAAACGAAATAACTCATGTTTTCGACGAGGCCGAGCACCGGAACATTCACTTTGGCAAACATGGCACTGGCCTTACGGGCGTCAATCAACGCCACTTCTTGCGGAGTGGTAACGATTACGGCGCCGGAAAGCGCCACCGTCTGCACGATCGTCAACTGAATGTCGCCAGTGCCGGGAGGCAGATCTAAAACCAGAAAATCGAGGCCGGCCCAATCAACTTGCCGAAGAAACTGCTGGGTGGCGCGCGTTACCATTGGCCCTCTCAAGATAGCAGGCGACGCGTCGTCTAATAACGACCCCATGGACATCATCTTGATGCCGTATCGTTCGATCGGAATAATCGTATTATCCGAGTTAGCCATCGGCTGCTCGTGAGTGGCCCCAAACATTAGGGCGATGCTCGGTCCGTAAATATCACAGTCGCATAATCCGGTTCGCAGACCCCGTTGTTGAAAGGCTGCCGCCAGATTGGCCGCAACGGTCGACTTGCCTACTCCTCCCTTGCCGCTGGCTATTGCGATCACATGTCTTACCCCGGCTATTCCGGTGACAGCTGCTCCTCCTGTACCCTTAGCCGTATCCGGGGGATTTGAGATATCGATCGCCACGTGCACGGATGATATTCCGGCCAAGTCGCGCAACGCCTTTTCAGCGTCCCTTTTGATGGTGTCCGGGACTGCCGGATTGTTGGTGGCAATCGCCAGACGCACGGAAATGCTGTCGGCCGCCAGTTTAATTTCTTTTACCAAACCGAAACTGACAATATCTCGGCTATACCCGGGAAATTTCACAGACTTCAGTTGATCAAGAACAGTGGATTCAGTTAGAGGGGACATGAAAGAAGCCCTGGTTCACCGCATTGCTCGGGATAACCAAGCAACCCCAGAACTGGGGAATGTCAACGGTTGGGGGGTGCAGGAGGCAGGAGTTCAGGAGTTCACACAGCAGGACCGGTGAATTCCCCGGCATCTCGAATAACTGGGAGAAGTAATGGAGTATTGGAATGGTGAAGTACGGTTCTTCTTCGGGCTCCATCCGCCCTGTCGGTTGCAGCCCAGCTCATCAGGCTCCTAACGTCCGCCACTCCTCCTGCACTCCTGCAACTCCTGAGCTCCTGAACTCGCTAGTTCTCGCCAGTTGCTTCTTCGCCAAATCAGCCGTTGAGTACCGGTAGCGAAAACCCTGATTTCTGCGCCTATGAATTCTATCGAAACTCTAAAACGAACGGATCTGCTTCGTGAGCGATGCTTGGTCGGCGGGCAATGGACCAACGGCAACTCCACTTTTGATGTTTTCGATAAGGCCACTGCCGAAAAGATTGCGTCGGTGCCGAACTTTGGGGCGGACGAAACAAAGCAGGCTATCGACCAGGCATATAAGGCGTTATCTGCTTGGCGGGCAAAAACTCCCGTACAACGCTCGGCGTTATTGCGGAAATGGTTCGACTTGGCCGTGGCGAATGCCTCTGATCTAGCGAAGTTGGCCACAGCCGAAAGTGGGAAGCCTTTGAAAGAGGCCGAAGGAGAAGCTGCCTATGCTGCTGCCTACATCGAATGGTTCGCTGAAGAAGCGAAGCGGATGTACGGCGACGTGATTCCCAATGCCAGTCCCGATCAACGAATCGTGGTGATCAAACAAGGTGTCGGCGTCTGTGCCGGGATTACACCTTGGAATTTTCCGCTGGCCATGATCACAAGAAAAGCGGCGCCGGCGCTTGCCGCTGGTTGTACGATCGTGCTTAAGCCGGCAGGTGAGACCCCGCTGAGCGCTTTAGCTTTGGCCGCTTTGGCCGACGAAGCTGGAATTCCGGCGGGTGTAATCAACCTGCTCACCGGTGACGAGATCGCGATTGGTAAGGAGTTGACCGGAAATCCGCTGGTCCGAAAGGTCACATTCACTGGGTCGACTCCAGTCGGCAAACTAATTGTTAAGCAGAGCGCAGAGACTTTGAAAAAAGTGACTATGGAGCTCGGCGGCAATGCGCCTTTCATCGTTTTCCCCGACGCCGATATCGATAAGGCTGTGCAAGGGGCGATTGCTGCCAAATACCGCAATGCAGGCCAGACGTGTATCTGCACGAACCGGTTTTTGATCCACAGCCGGGTATTCGATGAGTTTACCGATAAGTTCACTAAACAAGTTTCGCAGTTGAAGGTAGGTAATGGGTTCGAACCGGGCGTGGATATCGGGCCGTTAATCAGCCAGGAGGCTCTCGAAAAGACGAAATCATTCATCGCAGATGCCACTGAAAAAGGTGCTGAGATCACTTTCGGAGGGCGTCCTCACTCCTCGGGCAAGCTCTTCTTCGAGCCGACCGTAGTTACAAAGGCCAAACCGGCAATGCGCTTTTTCCAAGAAGAAATTTTCGGGCCGGTCGCGCCTTTGTACGCGTTTGAAGACGAAGCAGAGGCGGTTCAACTGGCCAACAGCACTCCGTATGGGCTAGCTGGATATTTTTACGGGCGCGACATCGGCCGAATCTGGCGGGTCGCAGAAGCCTTGGAGTTTGGTATGGTCGGTGTGAATACCGGTCTCATCTCAAACGTGATGGCGCCGTTCGGCGGTATAAAAGAATCGGGCTACGGTCGCGAAGGCTCCAAGTACGGCCTGGATGATTACACGACGACCAAGTATGTCTGCATGGCCGGGATAGAATCCTAGAAACTTCCATCCTTCTAATCTTCCAATCTCCCGAGATTCGAGCGCAGCTTACCCAAAATCGTGTGAGTGGGGTGTAGCCAAGGCGAAGGTAGGCAGGCGCTCGATTTTTTTGGCGCGAACATGAATGACGCCTTGGCGAGATTGCAGAATGCCTTCTATCAGCAAAAAGTTCTCTTGGGTAATGATCAACCGGTGACGCTCGAACATCTTCGGGGTGACAATTACATTGCTAATACCGGTCTCATCTTCCAAACTCATAAAAACAAAGCCTTTGGCGGTCCCGGGGCGTTGCCGGCAAATTGCAATCCCTGCGACCCTGATAAAGGTGCCATCGGTGCCTTGAGGAAGATCGATGCTGCGCCAGATATCATCTGGTAAACTAGATCGCAAATAGGCGAGAGGATGTGGTCCGGTAGTTAAACGCATAGTGGAATAATCGGCAGTTAAACGTTCTGCCGGTTCCATCCGGGCTAAGGGAGCATAAGATTTGACTTCCTGGGTAAACAGTTCGCCCTGATAATGCGGAACTTCAACCAGCCAAAGCGCTTGGCGCCTATGCTCTGCCAGCGAATTAATGGCACCGGAAGCAGCTAGAATTCGCAACTCGGCTTGATCGAAAGAGGTGCGTCCCCGGAAATCCAAGAGATCACGAAATGGGGATCGCCGCCTTTCCGCCAGCATTTGGTTAATTGCTGTATGGCTGATCCCCTGAGTTAAGCAAAAACCAAGACGAATCTCAGAATCGGATATCACGGTACAAAGCCACTCAGAAACGGTAACCGATACAGGTAAAACTCGGATCTTATGGCGGTGGGCATCTTTTATCAAAGTAGCGGGAGCATAAAAACCCATTGGTTGATTGTTAAGTAAACTAACATAAAACTCAGCCGGGCGATGCACCTTTAACCAAGAGCTAGCATAGGTGATCATCGCAAAACTGATCGCGTGGGATTCAGGAAATCCATAAAGGGCGAATGAGGAGATAGC
>JAFAVN010000164.1 GCA_019242435.1 Verrucomicrobiota bacterium
CCAGACCGTTGGTTGCATCTTTTCTATGCCTCGGACATGTTGCGGCCGCTTTTTGCCGCCGTCCTGATAGGGTTCACTAACGGTGTGCTTAGTGTGTTCATCGTCTTACGGCGGCTTTCATTAATGGCGGACGCAATTTCCCATTCGTTGCTCCCCGGGTTAGCCATTGCCATACTTTTGTTCGGGTTGGCGCCGGCAACGCTGGTGACTGGCGCATTCGTGGCGGCGCTCCTGGTTGCGCTGGGCACCCAAATCATCGCTAACAGTACTCGGATCAAAGAAGATACGGCGCTCGGTTTACTGTTTGCTTGCGCGTTCTCGTTAGGCCAGGCCCTTTTAAAACTGGCGCCGACGCCTATTGGCATCAGTGAATATCTGTTCGGAAACATTTTGGGCCTTAGCGATGGCGACCTTTACTTCACCTATGGGATCACGTTCATCGCGTTACCAATTCTGGTGTTATTTCAGCGCCCATTCATGCTTATGCTGTTTGAGCCGTCGATCGCCGAAACACAGGGCGTCCCGGTTAGAACACTGAGGTACATTTTGATGGTGGTCCTGGTGCTTGCAATGATCTCTTCGTTGCGAGCGGTTGGGATTATCCTTGCGCTCGGGACGTTGATCGGGCCGGCTGCTATCGTTTACCTGTTTGTGGACTCGTTTTCCGTGATGTTCTGGGCAAGCGGGCTGTTGGGATCGCTCGCGGCACTGTTAGGGTTATTGGTTTCGGATTGGACGGATCTGCCGGCAGGAGCCTGCATTGTGATGGTGCTGGGAGTTGGTTTCCTCGCGTCGTATGTGTTTAGCCCGCGCTACGGGTTATTGCGGCGGTTACGGAAAGGGCATTTGCATGCGCAATCGTTGGCACGTTGGGAGCGCTAGGGCGTATCGGCGTATGAGCGTATCGGCGTGTGGATATGGGCCGGAAAAGGGCGAGCTGAATTTACAGGCTCTATTTAGTGTCGTGTCCCATAAGTAACTTGGCTTTCGCCGCCGGCCAGTTGGCGGTTTTTTCAAGGCGCGAACGACGAGCCTATCTAAATTGATAAAGGAGTGAGCAACGCGGAAAAACCGCCAACCGTCACAGACTCGAATACGCCGCTAGCACGCCGATACGCCCATACGCCCACACGCCAATCACGCGAGCGTCTCCCGGGCGGCTTGAAAAAGAAAGTTCACGGACGTGGCTCCAGGGTCCTGGTGTCCGATGCTCCGTTCGCCCAGGTAGCTGGCGCGTCCTTTTTTGGCGAGCAGGGGAACAGTGCCGTTCATGCCGGCCTCTGCACTGTGAGCGGCGATCTCCAGGGCTTCCGGAAACGGCTTCCCGGCTTTCAAGGCAGCCTGATAGCTTTCCGTTGCCGGTTGTAGTGCGTCCACCATGGTTTTGTCGCCTAGGGCAGCTTTTCCCCGCTGGATAACTCCGGCTAACGCTTTTTCCAGCAGCGTCCCAAACTCTTCCGGTGAGATCTCAGTTTTTGGACCGGCCGCTTGGGCCGCTTGCAGAAAGAAGGTGGCGTACAACGGCCCGCTCGCACCACCCACGGTAGACAACAAAGTCATGGCAGTGGTCTTGAGGACCGTGGCGATATCTTTCCCCGCTAAATCATTTTTCTTGGCCAATACCGCTTGAAACCCGCGGTCCATATTGGCTCCGTGATCTGCGTCCCCAATCGCGGAGTCTAGCTTCGTCAGGTAATCTTTATTCTGAGCGACAAGTTCGGCAAAGCGTTCCAACCAGCTAGTAATCTTTTCAGAGGTTATCGAGGGCATGGGGCGAATGATAGCAGATAGCAAATGGCAGATAGCAGATAAAATGCGCCGGGTTCATTCACAATGGCTCAACCGAATTCGCCGACGGCTTGGCGCCCTTTAACGAAGCGGCGACGGGTCGATACCCGATTAGGAAAAGGGTTGCGTTCGGGCTATGGAAACCGATTTAATCGGTAGCGAAACCTATGATTCTTTTTCAGATCTTAGGCGCGTTAATAATAGGCTTTCTGGTTGGCGCTTTGGCCAGATTGATCGTTCCAACCCGGCAGCGGGCCGGGTGTTTAACCACCATCCTCATTGGAATCGCCGGTTCTTTCGTGGCGTTTTTTATCGGGACCTATGTTTTTGGAGCTCAGTTCGATCGGGGTAACCCGCTGCGCCCGGCGGGCTTTCTTTCGTCGCTATTGGGCGCGATTCTGATCTTGATCATTTTTCACTGGATCAGAAGGCGGAGAGAGTAGGGGAGTTTTGGGTTCCGGGTTCCTGGCAGGGCCCCTTGACCCCAAAGGAGTGCGTCCTTTCATCCGGCTTTCGACGACTTAGGTAAGACCAACCCGCGATCCGGAACCCGGAACTCCCTACCGGTACACCGTCACGGGAGTTCCGACGTTAACATTGGCAAAAAAGATCTGGGCCATTTTGCCGGGCATTCGAATGCAACCGTGAGAGGCCGGGTACCCGGGCAGGTAGCCTTCGTGCATGCCTACACCGCCAGTTATGCGCATGAAATAAGGCATCGGCGCACCTTTGAAGATGGCTCCAGGCGGTTTCGGGTCTTTTTGTACGCTCACGTCTTTCTTGATGATATTTCCAGCGGCGTCGACATAGTCGCCATACAGCGAAGAGACATGCCCTACGTCTTTTTGCATGATCCGGTAATTCCCGGGAGGAGTATCATAGCCCTCACGTCCAGCCGAGATTTGGGAAACGCCAACCAATTGGTCGCCTTTGTAGAAATAGGCACGTTGCTCGTTCAGGTAGATGACTACCAACGGATTGCCTTGAATTCCGTCACCGTCCCAATAAGAAATCGGGTCGTAACCATTGGACCCCGGCGGTAACGTGTTATCGCCGTTGCCGGCCAGGTAGGGGGTATTGGGATTGTTGAGACGCGCAACTTCACTGTTCTGGCAACTGGCAAGCAGACCGGCCAGAAGAACAACGCCGAAAGCTCTTAACCTCATAAGCTTTGAAAAAACCGGAAAAACAGGAACCTCCAATACCCGGCATCGATCAAAACGTCAAGCATTCGAGGCATTGTCATCTTGATCCAGTGCCGCTGCGAATTGCTTCGCTGATGGGCTTCTGCTATATGAAATGCCTTAAAACCTATGCCGACGTACGAATATCGCTGCGAAAAATGTAATCAGACCTTCGAAAAGTTTCAGTCGATGAAGGACGCCGCGCTCGAGGTTTGCCCGCAGGAACAGTGTCGGATGGAAGTGTGGGGTAAGGGCAAGGTCAAAAGGCTGCTTGGTACTGGTGCCGGTCTCATTTTCAAAGGTTCGGGATTCTATATCACGGATTATCGCAGCCCCAGTTACACGGAGGCTGCCAAGAAGGAGTCCGGCACCAAGGAATCCGGGGCCAAGGAGTCCGGCGCCAAGGAATCCGGGGCGACGAAAGCCGAAAGTGGGGCCTCGGGCTCGGGAAAAGAGAAAACATCGAGCACGAGCAGTCCTCCGGCCAAATCCGAATCGTAATCTCGAAAGGAATCCGAGGCGATGGCGTGTTTCCCCGGGGGCCGGTCGGGTGAGGCTCTCAAAAGTCCTTAAATGTTTCACGAAGCGTTTTGTGGCTTACCTTACTCCTGGTCTGTTATGTCAATGCGCTGCCGAGCCGTTAACTCCGGACGCACGATTCCTCCAGGATGACTCGGGAAGAGCATACGGCGAGCTGTGTGCCAGAACAGAGCATGACAAAGCCGCACGTTCCCGTATATTCGGCTGGTGTTTCGGCTCACGCGACGGGAACAGATCTTCATCGTATTATTTTTCACGGCGATCTTGCTAGGTGCGGTAGTGAAACACTTTCGCGACGTAGCCAATGCGTCTCCGGCTCTCTTGGAAAACACCAGATAAGGCATGCAGAAATCGTTTAACGAAATTGTCGAACAAATCGTGCTTCAAGACCCGCGGTACGAAACAGCCGCTTATGAGTTCGTGAAAGAGGCGTTGGAGTTTACCATTAAACAAAACAAACGAAACCAGACTGATCTGAACGTTCACGTTACCGCGACAGAATTGATGGGGGGGTTCAAGCAGTACGCGCTGAAGGAGTTCGGTCCGATGGCCATGACGGTTTTCGACTATTGGCGAATAAGGTCATCGGAAGATGTGGGGAATATTGTATTCAACTTGATCGGGGCCGGCGTGTTTGGAAAGACCGAATCCGACAGTCTAGAGGACTTCCGGAGCCTGGTGGATTTTCAGGAAGCTTTCTTAACCCCATTCGAGTCACTAAAAACAAACCTGCCGAAACGGTCCTGATTTCGGGTGCCTATCATGGAAGCGCCCGAAATTCCGGTGGAAAAGTCCACCCTCTCGAACGGTCTCACTCTATTCGTTGCCGAGGATCACCACAGTAACGTAGCAAGCGTTCAAGTCTGGTGCGAAGCTGGGAGTTTACATGAAGGCGACTGGGTCGGTGGCGGTCTCACGCACTTGCTTGAGCACATGCTGTTTAAGGGCACTGATCGCAGAACGGCTAGCCGTATCAGTGAAGAGATTCATGAAGTCGGCGGTTATCTGAACGCGTACACGTCTTTTGACCGTACCGTCTTTTGGGTCGATTGCCCTGGAATTGCTGTTCGAACGGCTTTGGACGTCACAGCTGACATGTTGTTCGGGTCAGTCATCGACGCCCAGGAAATGGAACGAGAAATGGATGTGATCCGCCGGGAATTCGACCTCAGCTACGACGACCCGGATCGGACGTTGAGTCATCTGACGTTTGAGTCGGCATTTCATGTGCATCCCTGCCGGTTCCCGGTCATCGGGTTGCGGCGGATCTTTGACAAGATCGATCGTGACAGCCTGCTGGCGTATTATCATCGGAGATACGTGCCCGATAATGTGTTTGTGGTGGTCGCCGGCGATGTGGAGGCCCAGCAGGTTAAAGATTGGGTCCAGGAGTTCTTTGGCCCGGCTCCATCTTTACCTTCCGGAGCGGTGACATTGCCGGAGGAACCCGCGCAAGTCGGGCGGCGCGAAGCGGTGACCCAGTTTGACACCACTCTCGGCTATTTCAGCCTTGCCTGGCATATTCCCCGGGTCACTCATGAAGATGTCCCTGCACTTGACGTTCTCGCTATCATTTTAGGGGGTGGGGCGAGTTCGTTTCTGTACGAAGAGATTCGGGAGAAGAGGGGGTTGGTCCATGGCATCGGCGCGTACGCGTTTACGCCGGCGTTCCCTGGTTTGCTGACGGTGTCCGGCATCTGCGGTGTTGAAGCCATTGACGAAATCGATGAGCGCGTGCTCGAGCGGCTTGCGGCCTGGAGACGGGGAGCACTAACCGCAGGAGATCTAGCCAAGGCTAAACGGATCATTTGGGTTAGTTCCCTTGAGCAATTGCAAACCGTGAAGGGGATTGCTTCTGATATCGGCACGAATTGGCTTTACACAAGAAACCTGAAGTTTAACCGACGCTACCTGCGCCAGGTCGAAGCGGTTTCAGCGGAGCAAGTCTGCTGCGCCTTCGATCGATACCTTAATGATGACAATCTGACGGTCACATCGCTCCGGCCCAAATCATCGCCTAAGCCGGCGACCGTGCGGCGCTCCTCTCGAAAACCGAATAAGATTAGAATACTGGCGAATGGAATTCCGGTCGTATTGATCCCGGACGATCGGTTGCCGATCTTACAAGGTTCCCTGGTAGTTCGGTCCGGCGTATTGGCGGAGTCACCCAAGAATAATGGGCTCAACCGGCTTTACAGCCAATCGTTACTGAAGGGCACGACGAACCGTTCTGCGCGCGAGATTGCGGAGATAGTCGAGAGCCTCGGGGGAACGCTCTTCGGAGACTCCGGTTATAATTCGTCGCGCTTGGCATTTGGCGCACTTTCTGAAGACTTCGGTCAAATCGTGTCGTTAGTGACCGAAATCTTATCCAGTCCCAGCTTTCCCGACGAAGCCATCGAACGAGAGCGGACCAGCCAGATTGCCGCCATTGAAGCCGACGAGGCCCATCCTGGTGTCATAGCCCGGAATGTTCTCCGGCGCGCGGTATATGGGGATCATCCATACGCGATGAGTGTGTTGGGGACGAGAGCCAGCCTGACCAATATTCAACGCCAGGATTTGGTGAGGTTGCATCAATGGTTGCTGACGGAGTCGGCTTGGGCAGTTGGCATCTGTGGCCATTTTGACGAGGAAAAACTCTGGGACTTGCTTTCCGGAACCTTAGGGAAACTCCCTATCGAGTCGCGCGGTGGCACTTTCAAGGTTCCGTCGGTGGCCCCCTTCCATACAAAAACGATCGTACAGCAGCACCAGCGGCATCAGGCGTTTGTGACGGTCGGCTACCTGGCTTGCAGCTTGGCTGACCCGGAACGTGTTGGCTGGGAGGTTCTAGACGAAGGCGCCGGCGATGCCAGTTCTCGATTCTTCATCAAGGTGCGAGAAGAGATGGGTCTGGCTTATTCCGTGGGCACTTCCCTGGCATTAGGGTTAGCTCCTGGTCTGTTCTCGGTGTATGCGGCCACAGCGCCGGAGATGGCAACTGAAGTGGCGAGGCTCTACCACGAAGAGATTGGCGCCATAGCCTCGGAAGGGCTGTCCCAGCACGAGCTCGAACGATCGAAGAAAAAGTTATTAGCTCAGTTGGGGTTTCAAAGACAAAATCTAGAAACGTTTTGTCACACTCTCGCTCTGAACCAGCTGTACGGTTTCGATTTGGACTATTTTGACCGGCGCCAGCAGCAGATCGAGCAAATCACGCTTGAACAAGTGCAAGCGGTTTGTCGCAAATATTTGATGGATAAACCGTCCATAACGGTGATTGTAAAAGCTTAACCGCAAAGGGACTCTTTTTATGGCAGAATATCAAAACACCCCTGTCTCTGCTGGCGAGATGGCGCAACGGTTTATTGAGTTTGTCATGATGCAGGCCCAGAACGCTGCCTTCATGCTCGGACAAATTCCGCATCCTCAAACCGGAAAAGCCGAAGTGAACTTGGATATGGCGAGAATGCTGATTGATCAACTCGTCATGATTCAGGAAAAGACCAAAGGTAATCTCACCACAGACGAGAGCAGGATACTGGCAA
>JAFAVN010000192.1 GCA_019242435.1 Verrucomicrobiota bacterium
TACCCTTACCATCCTCTCCCCATCGCGATAGATAGCTGCACCATCAGCGCCAAGGGTGACAACCACCAGTGAGCCGACCGGTACCCGGATGGAGCGAACCGCTTCATCGGGATCTTTGGCCTTAGCTAGAAACGCCAGTTCCTCGTCACTGATTTTAAGTACAGTGACTTTCTCCGCCAGCCGGAGCAAACGCGCGAGATAAGCGGCTTCGTCTGAAATCAAGGATTTCCGAATGGTGGGATCGAGAGAAACCGGAATCCCTTGCTGGGTGAAGCGGTCGACTACCGATAGATAAGCCGAGGCCGTAGGTTCCTGCGCAAGGACAATGCCTCCGCAATGATAAAACGAGTACTGGCGCGGATCGAAAGTTTTGAGCTCGGCTGCCCGGAGAGAGGAATCCGCCGCGTTGTCCCGATAAAATCGGAAGTCGACCTTACCCGCGGCGTCGACGGCCACAAACGCCAGGGTCGTTTTGGTTTCTGGTTCCTGAACTATTAGATCAACTTCAATACCCTCGTTCCTGAGAAAGGAGACCAGCGCTTCCCCAAACTGATCATCGCCAAATTTGCCGATGAATGCGGCGGGTATTCCTAAACGCCGTACTCCGACCGCGATGTTAAAAGGAGAACCACCAGGCCTTTTCTCAAATGTCTTGGTACCGCCGAGACCGGCCCCTGGGTTGGTCGATATCAAGTCGTATAAGGCTTCGCCACCGACCAGAACTGGGAGTATGCCGCTCATAAGCAGAAGAATTTGGAAACTCGAATTTAGAATTTCGAAGGGCTGATGCTACCGAAAAGATCGTCCGGGTGCAAAGTTTAGCTTCGCCCATCCGCAATGACGGCTTCGGATTCTAATTCGGATCCGAAATTCTATCTAATCCCCGAGGTACGGTTGATGATTAGAGTAGAGTTTGAGCCGATCCTGCATGTTGGCCAACTGTTCACTCCGCTCGGTCTGGCTCAGCACCTGCATAGCGAGCTGTTGGCAACGGACAGCTTGGTTGAAGTCGCCCGAGGCCGCGTAGGCAGCAGCCAGAGTATCGATGCAATAAGCATCCGTCCAATGGCTCAGCTCACAGCACTTGTGTCCCAGCGCGATCGCCCGGTGAGGATTGCGAACCCGAGTATCCGGTGCGGTGGCCAGCAGCCATGCGAGGTCGTTCAGGGTACTCGTATTACCGCCGTCGGTGCGCACCGCCTCGTCCAAAGCCCTTCTGGCGTCTTCATATCGCCGTGCATCGATACAGGTCTGGGCTTTGCTGCTGTACAGTTGGGCCAGCAAGTGCTGGGTGACGTTGCTTCTCCGCGCCAGTTGTATGCTGACGTCAATCTGTTGCAGGGCGTCGTTCTGCCGCTTGAGCAGTACCAGTACGGCCGCTTTTAAGAAGTAGGCCCGCCAATTATCAGGGTTACTCGCAATAACCGCGTCGATTCGGTTGAGCGCCTCGTCCGTCTTGCCGGATTCGGCAAGCTTGAATGCTTCGTCCAAGCGGGCCTGCCCAATGCTCATCCGATGCTGCCAGATCTCTCCCCAGCCAGTCGCCGTTTGGCCTTTCATTGACGCCGCCGAGAACCAGGCAAATGCCGCTAAGAGAAAAATGTAACACCAAAGAGTGCTGGATCGTGTATGCTTCATAACTTCACCGCCATGCAGCGAACCGCGTTTTTGTACATCCGATTGCTATTCCGAGTCTTCTGTTTGCTTTTTATAGCACTTCCCAACCTAAAGGCCAGCGAGTCGACAGACGGAGTTTCATTGAGCCGGACCACCGGCAACCACCTTTTCGCACCTGTGCTAGTAAATCGGAAGCCGGCTTGGTTCGCTGTGGACACCGGAGCTGCGCTGACCATTGTCGATTCCAAGAAAGCCCAAGCTCTGGGCTTGTCTTCCCTCGGGAAAACCGTCGAGCTGCCGCAGCAGATCGAAGTAAATGACCGGGTCGTGCCAGTAGCAAACGTGCAGAACCTCCGAGTCGGATATGCCAATCTTGGCTCTGGGCCGGTGGCGCTGATTGACCTGACTGCTTTCCGGGCAAAATTACAAGCCGGCGGGACCCAAGTGCCAATGGACGGCATTCTCGGGCTCGATATTTTGGAACGTTACCGCGCCATCATCGACTGCTCTCAGCAGCGAATCTACATGCAGATCGGTTCGTCCGACGATCTCGCCCCTGCCCAGCAAGAGGTCCGGAGGCAACGTCTCAAGTCTGTACCGATGAGGATCACCAGATCTGGTGCCCTTGAAGTAGTAGGTCTTCTGAATGGACACCGTTACAGCTTTGTCGTTGATACCGGAGGCTTTACCACTTTGCTACCGATCCAGGTGGCGCTCCAGAGTGGCATCCCAACGCTTCGAGCCGGTGTAAGTGCTAAAGGGATTCACTCCAAGACCAGAGCAGTTTGGCTCGGTATTGCGTCTCGGATGGAAATCGGCAGGTACAATTTGGGTACCGCCGTGGTTGGCGTTACTGCGTTACCTCCCGGTCCTGAGGATCTAAGCTATCCATTCGGCGGATTACTGGGCGCCGATTTCTTTTTCCAACATCACGGGATCATAGATGTAGGAAACCAGAGGTTGTATTTCAGCCCGAACACCGTCGGCCGGTAGGCTGTTTCCTCTAGCCTCTTAAAAGTAAAGACCCGCAGGAACCTGCGGGTCTAGACTGTTTTTTCCGAACGGTAAAAACCGATCAGGAAGGACTAGCGGTCGGGCTCGGCGACTCTTTGGCTTTATGGTGATGAGTCGCACGATGATGCGTCTTGTGATGAGTAGGCGAGCCGGCGCCTTCGGCGGGGCTGGCGGTCGGCGAGGGTTCAGGAGTCGGATCAGCAGCGAACGCCGCCACGCTGAGGCCGAACACTGCGGTTAGCAGGAGGATGGCTTTATTCATATGTAACTAGAGAGCTTTGTTAAGGTTGTTTTCCCAGGTTTATCGTTTTGCTCCGACGAGCCGATATCGGTGCCATGACACCCGAACAGGTCAATCGAAGTCAACCCGCCTTTCACCAAAACAGGTTGAGGCAGGTTTTTCGGGTTCGCTGCATTTGCCTGCCACTACTCTCCGCACGCTATTCCAGCCGTGAATCGCAGTCGCACTCAATGCGCTACCTCACACCACCAAACCCGGAAAAGCTCCAGAAGTTTCGAAAATAAATTCGTGGCGCTTGCGTGCCTCATACCTGTCTGGTACCTGAAAGAGCCTTTTTTCTGTTTTCGATCCCAATCAGTACATGGCCAGTTTGACCCTTTCGAATATCGTTAAGCGCTTTGGAAAGACAGAGGTGATCCACGGAGTGGACCTGGAGGTTGCCGACGGCGAGTTCGTCGTCTTGGTCGGTCCATCCGGCTGTGGAAAATCCACTCTGCTTCGGATCATTGCGGGACTCGAGGAAGTTAGCGAGGGCGAAGTTTATATCGCCGGCAAACTGATGAACACAGTCGACCCGGCCAAGCGCGGCGTCGCCATGGTTTTTCAGTCTTATGCTCTGTACCCTCATATGTCCGTTGCCGATAACATGGGATTCGGGCTGCGCATGGCCGGCCGGCCCAAACAGGAAATCCGGGAGCGAGTGGCTCGGGCGGCCGATATCCTCCAGCTGACACCTTACCTCAAACGGCGGCCAAAAGAGCTTTCCGGAGGACAAAAACAACGAGTTGCGATCGGACGGGCGATCGTCCGGGAACCGGAAATCTTCCTTTTCGATGAACCGCTCTCAAATTTGGACGCGGAACTGCGGGTCCAAATGCGAATCGAGCTCTCTAAACTGCACAGCGGGCTCCAAACCACGATGATTTATGTCACTCATGATCAGGTCGAGGCTATGACTTTGGCCGAAAAAATCGTGGTATTGAACGACGGCAAGGTGGAACAAATCGGCTCCCCGCGAGATCTCTATTCGCGTCCGGCAAATCTCTTTGTCGCCGGCTTCATCGGCTCACCGAGGATGAACTTTCTCAAGGTAAAAGTGGTGGAAGCGCGTTACGGGGCCGTCACGGTTGCCAGTGACGATTTTCTGGGGAGCGGCTTGGAGATTCCAGTGACCTCATCTTCTAACGTTGCGCCCGGAACTGAAGCCACTTTGGGTATCCGGCCGGAGCATCTTGCGGTGGTTCCACAGGCCAATGGAAAAGGCGTCCTGACGATTGAGGTAGTGGAGATGCTCGGCGAGTCGACCTACGTTCACGGAATTACCCCGGCAGATAACCGCCTCACCATCGGCCTTCGCGGTTTCAATGATCTGCGGCACGCCGACTCCGTAGGCTTCGATTTTGAGCTGGAGAACGCGCATCTTTTCGATGCCGCAGGTGACGCAATGTAGCCGGTCTCGCAGGGCGAATCTGTCCCCAGCGACGACCGACCCGGAGGGGAGCCGCTTTGTAGGCCGCCAGCTCCAGGAGTAATTGGCAGGCGGCTCCCGCGAAGCGCCCAGCAGTTTCTATCAGCCCTCCCGCCTGGAGGGGAGCCGCTTTGTAGGCCGCCAGCTCCAGGACTAATTGGCAGGCGGCTCCCGGGAATCGCCCAGCAGTTTCTATCAGCCCTCCCGCCTGGAGGGGAGCCGCTTTGTAGGCCGCCAGCTCCAGGAGTAATTGGCAGGCGGCTCCCGCGCATCGCCCAGCAGTTCCAATCAGCCTTCCCGCCGGGAGGG
>JAFAVN010000076.1 GCA_019242435.1 Verrucomicrobiota bacterium
CACCATTATCGAGAGCCGAAATACAATTCTTCGGAGAGTTGGGGGGGATCCGGTGAAAAAATGACTTCGCCTCAGCACTGAGGAGAAGAGAAAGTGGAACGGCGCCGAAGAAAACCTTCGAATCAGGTTAAGCGAATCAGGTTAAGCAATAGCGGCTGATGATACCGCTTCTTAACATATTCTAGGTGCATAGAACACGAATTCGAGAGGATTTGTGTTCTATGCGAGCTGAAGCGAATCTCGAGAGGATTTCTGCTCTATGCGAGTTGCAGCGAATCCAGGCACTCGTGTCGACGCTAGAACGATCGACATATTCGTTTCCTCCCCGGTAGACGTACAAAAGGAACAAGCCTTAGCGGAACAGTTGATTCGTTCGGCCGCTGCGGAGTTTAACCTCCAGATAAACGTCTCCTTTTCCAATCCACTGCGAGGATCAAAGGCGCAGAACGGTGGTGTTGGGGGTGAAGATTTCGACCACGAATCCGCCCTGGTTTTGTGTCCGTGCTTTTGGGAGTATCCCGACCCGGAAAGGGACGGCTTCGTAGAACAGGTTCCAAACACGGGCCAATATGACCTTGTCATTTGTATTCTCTGGTCCCGGCTTGGAATTGCACCTCTGCACAATTGTGTCATGCCAGATGGCAGTCGACCAGCGTCCGCAACTGATTACGAAATTGCTTGGGCACTGGACCAATCGAAGTGGACAGCCGGCTTTCCAAGGTTGCACATCTACCGGAATCGAGCGACTCCCACCGCACCGCTCGAACCGAAAGAAAAACGGGAAAACTTGCTCCGGCATTGGGACGCGGTGCCGAATTTTTTCGCGGCATGGGAAAAGAATGCTGGAAGAGGGTTTTGCGAATCCTGCCATGATTACCAAGACCTGGAAGAGTTCGAAAATCTGTTTCGAGAGCATTTCCGCGATTTCCTGGCGCGGCAGTTGGATCGGGAAACTGGCTTAAGCAACGGGCTACGGAGGGTCCGGCACTGGGAATCGAACCCTTTTCGGGGTTTAAATTTCTTTGATTTTGAACATGCAGCCCTCTACCACGGCAGAACGAGAGCCGTGGGGGAAGTCCTTGACGCTTTGAAGAACCAGGCGACGGCCAAGAAGCGTTTTGTGCTGGTGTTGGGTCCCAGCGGTTCTGGAAAGAGCTCTTTGGTTCGAGCCGGAGTTCTTCCTCTTTTGACTCGGGGCGGGACACCTGTGGGCGATGGACCTTGGCGTCGTGCGCTTACCCGACCAGGGGCCGCGGACCCATTCGATGCACTTGCCGCCGCGCTGGTTGCCAAATTCTGCCTGCCAGAGCTTCAGGAAGGGGCTTCGTCCGCCGAATGTAGCAGTCTCGCATCGCAACTAAGAAAAGATCCGGACCGCGCTGCAGCCAGGATTGCGGAAGTGCTGGATCAACTCACTCGGCAGGAGTTGGATCATCTCCTGGATCAGCGAAAAACCGGCGCCCTAAAGAGAAGGAGAAGTCAAGGAGTCGAGGCTGCCTTCCTGAAGAGCCTGGGAGAGGTAAAACCGCAGATGCAGCTTGCTCTGGTTGTAGATCAGCTGGAGGAGTTGTTCACTGGGGTTTGCCCGGTGCTCCAGCAGAGATATATAACGGCTCTCTGCGCTTTGGCTAACTGCGAAGGGGTATTTATTATTGCGACGCTGTGCAGTGATTTCTACCCGCATTACCAGCGGTTCCCTGAATTGGTCAAACTTACAGCAGCCGGCGGGACATACGAACTTCAACCTCCTACACCGCGTGGGATCGGGAACATGATCCGGTGGCGAGCAGATGCAGCCGGTCCGCGCTTCGAACGGGATCCTGAAACAGGTCGAAGCTTAGATGAGGCCTTGATGAAGGCAGCGATCGCCACACCCGAACCGCTCCCATTGCTCGAAAACGTGCTTTCACGGTTATACGAAAGACAGCTTGCCCGAAAAGATGGTTTGCTACTCTGGTCTGATTATCGCGGATTGGGCGGACTTCTGGATGCGTTAGCCCAACACGCCGAGTTCGTATTTTTAACGTTAAAACCAGATGAACATCGAGCGCTTAGATTCGTGATCCGGCATCTGCTAGCGCCAGGCCGGAGCGAAGAAGTTCTCTTGAACCGCCGGACCGTCCCGTATCGTGATCTCGTTTCATCGCCTAAGCTTACTCAGCGACAGAGACAAGGCGTTAAAGGCCTGGTTGATCGTTTGATCAAAGAGGGACTGTTGAGCGCCGATACTGATCCGAACCAAGAGCTGTTAGTCAGCATTCCCCAGGAGGCGTTGCTTAGGAGATGGCCGCAACTTTGGCAAGCATTATCTAAGGACCAACACTTTTTTCAGATGCGGGATCGGCTGGACACAAGCCTAAAGCTTTGGCTCGTGCAAGGGCGCCGAAGCGATGACCTGCTCGACCGTGGGATTGGACTGGTCGAAGCGGAAACTTTGCTCAGAGATTTTGGTTCGTTATTAAGCAAAAGCCAGACCGACTACATTCAAAAGAGTCTTGCAAGGCAAAAACGGCGCCGCTGGGTGCGAGTAAATGTACCGTTAGCAGCTCTCGTAGGTTCGGCTGCTGTCGTTGCATTTTCAGGCGTTGAACTATTCAACAGGGAGAGCAGGCGCTACAGTAGAGAGCAGGATGTCGAACAGGCGCAGCAGAATACCGATCTTGCTAACAAGCTGGAAATTCAGCTCCGACAAGCACAAGAGAAGCTGCGGCTAGCCCAGCATAATGCGGACCTTGCCGCAACCCAACGCAGCGAGCTGGACGCCGAGCTCAAGAAAACACAAGACAAGCTCCAGCTCGCCCAAAAGAACGCCGACCTTGTCGCTAGCCAGCGTACCGCCCTGGACGCTGAGCTCAAGAAAACACAAGATAAGCTCCAGCTCGCCCAACAGAACGCAGATCTTGCCGCTAATCAGCGCAGCGCCTTGGACGCTGAGCTCAAGAAAACACAAGACAAGCTCCAGCTCGCCCAACAGAACGCTGACCTTGCCGCTAGTCAGCGTACCGCCCTGGACGCTGAGCTCAAGAAAACACAAGACGAGCTCCAGCTCGCCCAACAGAACGCAGATCTTGCCGCTAGTCAGCGCAGCGAACTGCAAACCGAGCTCAAGAAAACACAAGACAAGCTCCAGCTGGCACAACAAAATACGAATCTTGTCACCAGCCAGCGTATCGCATTGGAAACTGAGCGGATCGCGCTGGAAACTCAGCGCAGCGCGCTGGAGACTGAGCGCAAGAAAACAGAAGAAAAGCTGCGACTAGCACAACAGAACGCAGATCTTGCCGCAACCCGGCGCAGCGAACTGCAAACCGAGCTCAAGAAAGTACAACAAGAGCTGCAACAAGCACAACAGAACGCAGATCTTGCCGCCAGCCAGCGCAGCGAACTGCAAACCGAGCTCAAGAAAGTACAACAAGAGCTGCAGCAAGCAGAACAGAATGCACTTCTTGCCGCGAGCCAGCGGATTGCACTGGAGACTGAGCTCAACCAAGCACAACAGAAGCTGCAACTAGCACAACGGAGCGCAGTTCTTGCCGCTAGCCAGCGCAGTGAACTGCAAACCGAGCTCAACCAAGCACATCAGAAATTGCAACTAGCACAACAGAATGCACATCTTGTCGCCGCCCAGCGCAGCCAACCACAAACTGAGCTCGAAACCGCACAAGAAGAGAAGGCGCAGTTAACCCAACAGAATACCGGTCTTGCTAACAAGCTGGAAACTCAGCTCAAGAAAGCAGAGCTCAACCTGCCTCAAGACGACTCTCCGATACCCTCGCCTCCGCTTAGCAAGGAATCCAAGACACCTAATTTCCCAGAGTCGCAATTCGATCGAAGTATCGAAGCCGACAGGGACAAAGAGTTGTTAAAAGAATTTGTTCTCGGGTATCTTCGAACGGTCGCAATCAACGATACGTCAATACAGCGGCCATACTTTGCCGTTCAGGTCAATTTCTACGGAAGAGGCGTGCTTGATTCATCGAGTCTTGAGGCTTCAACACAGCGTTATCACGAGGAGTGGCCCATTCGGAAATGGGCGCCTCGCGGAGAGGCTAAAGTGGTGCAATCGAAAAATCCGAATCTGTTTCTCGTGTATCAGCCATTCACTTGGAACGTCTCTGACGGTTCCCAACATTCCCATGGCAATGCGGTCCTCTTTTTTCGCATCCGCAAGAGTTCAGAGGGTGGATTTCGCATCGTTCACGTCGAACAGCTCGACCGTTGATTCCTTTGCGTCATCGGGTACCGCCAGGGCACGTTAAAATGACTAGGTAAATTTGTCCTTACAGCAGCACTCCGGCTCATGTGTTGAGCAAACCTGGGAAGAACACGTCCTCGATGGCGAGGCGACGCTTCGTCAATCCCTGCTCATGATGATAGCGCAGGACCACATCAATGGCGGAGCGGTTGCGCTGGACGCCATAGGGCCACCAGTCGTCCCCCAGAAGCGCGCGATCCTCCTCGATCAGCTTGCTGAACCAGGGCAGCATGGTGGCCATGTTGTTAAACGTCATTCCCTTTACATATTGCTCTTGCATGCGGTCCTTGGCGGTGCAGAAGCCGTGGTAGACCGCCTTCACGAGATCAGGATGCTCCTCCGCAAGTTCGCGGGTCACCGCCACTGTGTGCATGATCGGGAAAATGCCGGTTCGCCGATAGTAGTCGTGCTCTACGGCTTGATAGTCCTCGAACAGCCTTCCGACCTTCGGCGAACCTTCGAGAATTGCCTTGGGGGCATCGGCTGAGATGAGCGCATCGATCTCGCCTCGTTCCAGCATGGCGCCAAGATCGACATTAGTGCCGACCCATTCGACTTCCGCGCCGGCTGGCACAGGGTGACACACGAAATCAATGGGACCCATCGGGAAATCGATGCTGCCGATGATCCAGTGGCTCTGTTCCGGTTTCACGCCGAAATCGTCAGATAGAATGCCTTTGGGTATTACCCCGGCGTCGTGTCCGTAAAGGCCGAGCTCGCCGATCCGCTTGCCGATAAGGTTCTGCGGCTTTTCGATGCAGCTGTTTTTATTGATGTAGATGGCGCCGTGCCTGAACGCGCGGACGGGGGAAGACGGGAATTGCCAGAAAGGGCGAACGACCCTCCTCGTCGAAAGTGCGAAGGAAGTAGGTCATGCCCAGTTCGGAGACGTCGTAGGCGCGCCGACGTATCATCGCTTCGGAGATCTCTGGGACAATCCGAGCGCTGTGGAAGCTTACGTCCGCGCCCGCGATCTTGACTGACCCGTCCGCGAGCAACCGCGTGCGTTCATAGTTCCAAAAGGCAATGTCGAGTTTTTGTGTCATGGCAGAGGACCTTGTGCCACCGGGCGAGGGGGACGTTCTTCACGGGCAGGATCTGGCCGGTCAAGCAGTTGTTAGTTGAGCCTGCCAATGCCGTCCCTGCCCGATGTCCCAGCCAGCGCGGGCCGAACCCCTACCTTACAGCGGCTGTCAGCACTTCACGGATCTCAGGGAAACACAGCAAACCTGCTTAGCAACTTTTCCGGGCATACTCTTACGTCCACCGTCGGTTCGATCGGCGAACAAGGTAAACGTTCTTAGATGCGATGATGGAGACGATTCAGTTGGAGCAGTGTCCTTTTTGTGGCCAGACCCTATTAGAGCTCAGAGACCTAAACGGCCTTCAATACCCGGAGGTTTTGCCGGTCCCGTCCGAGAATAGCCCGATTTTTTATTGGGTACACTGTCGCTCGTGTAATGCCGGCGGTCCTGTCGGAGGTAGCAAACGTGAGGCTCGGTTACTCTGGAATAGAAGTGCTTTAAGAGTAGCGACACCTCAGCAGGCCCAGGTTACCCGAGGCTGATTTCAGTTTTTCAGCCGGCGCCAGCAACCCGTTTGGTGGCAACGATTCGAGCGATACGAACAAGTCCGATGAATCGGTCTGGGGCGCCCGCCCCGATTGTTTTCTTACATGTCAGCAAACTTCCTTTCTGAATGCCGACATCTATTTCAGCGCATCCACGGCTGCCCTTTCGATAGGAAGTCCCTCTTTGTAACGTTCCATGAAGGACGTAAAGCCATCAACATCTGCCTTATCGGGAGATATCGTCGTGCTTTTGTCCCCTACAAAGACTTGGTTGAAGAGATAGGCTTCCAATGGCTCATTCTTTTTCTTATGGAGCAAATAGGAGGCTAACAATGCGATTCCCCATGCGCCCCCCTCGCCGGCGGTCTCCATGACCGAGACGGGAACATTCATCGCCGCCGCCATCATCTTCTGGCCCACTCCAACCGTTTTAAACAAGCCGCCGTGACCGAGGACCTTATCGATCTTTACCTGCTCCTCTTCGAATAGGATATCCATTCCGATTTTCAGTGTAGCGAGCGCCGAAAACAGATGCACCCGCATAAAGTTCGAAAGTGAGAAGCGGCTCTCCGGCCTGCGGACAAAGAGTGGACGTCCCTCATCAAGATGGGTGATAGGTTCCCCGGCGAAATAATTGTAGGCAAGAAGTCCGCCGGCATCCGCATCACCGCTGAGCCCCTTTTGATACAATATTTCGAACAGCTTGGATTGGCTGATCTCCACTCCGACGGCATCCACAAATTCTCTGAACAGGCCGATCCAGGCATCGAGATCTGACGTACAGGTGTTAGTATGCGCCATCGCCACCGGTTTACCGCTGGGCGTCGTCACCATATCGATCTCCGGGTGTAGCTTAGAGAGTTCCTTTTCCAGAACGATCATCGCGAAGACGGAGGTTCCCGCGGAAACGTTGCCCGTTCGCTCGGCGACGCTGTTAGTGGCCACCATACCTGTGCCTGCGTCTCCCTCAGGCGGGCAGAGTGGAATACCCCTTTGTAGTTGACCCGTGGGATCGAGCAGCCGGGCGCCTTCTTCGGTAAGCGCCCCGGCGGCATCTCCAGCCACCAGAACTTTTGGAAAAATGTCCGGAAGCTTCCAGCCGAGGTTTTCCATTTTGAGCCGTTGGTTGAACAGCTCGATCCTGGTCGCATCGTAATCGTTGGTCCTGCTATCTATGGGGAACATGCCCGACGCATCGCCGACGCCTAACACCTTTTCCCCTGTCAGTTTCCAATGGACGTAGCCTGCCAGGGTGGTCTGATAGCTGATGTCTTTGATATGGGGTTCCTTATTCAATATTGCCTGATAGAGGTGGGCAACGCTCCAACGAAGGGGAACATTGAATTGGAACAGTTCAGTAAGAGCGGCGGCAGCCTGCCCGGTCGTGGTGTTTCGCCAGGTACGAAACGGCACGAGTAAATTGCCGCCCTTATCGAATGCCAGATAACCGTGCATCATGGCGCTGAAGCCAATGACACCAATATTGCCCAGCGAAGTGTTGTAATTGTCGAAAATCTCCTTGCTGAGCTTCCGATAGCTTTCCTGTAAGCCGGTCCAGACATTTTCAAGACTGTAGGTCCAGATGCCATTTTCGTATCGGTTTTCCCAATCATAGCTTCCCGACGCGATCGGTACATGATCCTCTCCGATCAGTACCGCCTTGATGCGAGTCGAGCCGAACTCAATGCCTAGAGCGGTCTTTCCCCTAGTGATTGCTTCTTGGGTATCGTTTCGATTCATGTTGATCTCTCATGGGGGGAATTCGATTTCGTCTGTGACTGATAGCCGACACCAGTGACTTGTACAAGATCGAGCGAGGAAAACGAAGGGTTATAGAGATTTTGCTCCTAACGCAGCCCGATCTGGTGGCGCCGAAGCCGCATGGCAAGCGTTTGGCCATCGGGCAATCAGATGGACCGTCATGCGAGTGCTTTCTTCAGAGTGCTGCCTGTCATGGGTGAGTCCTTGGCCCGATGTCTCGCCATCCAGCCGGCATCGTCGAGCGCGAGATGCGGTGTCGCTGGCCTGGGCTGCTCTTGCGCCCTGTCGTAGGTTAAGGGATCGAACCCCGGTAAGATGGGCACCGCCAGGAAGCGTGCGAAGGCAGCAAGCCGCGCCCCGAAGCTGCGGCGCGATTCCGGAAATTCCGCGTGGCGTCGGGTGATGCTTTCGAAGTCCTCCGCCGCTTTTCCCGTGAGTTCGTGGACCGTATCATTCGGGGCGCCGACGGCGAATGCGTCGCGGTCGTGCTCTTGGAAGTAATACCGCAGGCCGCTCAGCAGAATACGCTCTCTTCCTTGTGCTTTGGCTGCCTTGTAAAACATCCAGAGCGGTGTCTTCACATGCCGCACTTTGTGGCCGACAACGCGGCTGATCACCGCGACCATTTCCGTGACGGTAAGAAGTTTCGGACCGGTCGGCCGGTAGCTCTTGCCCGCGTGGCGCGCCGGATCGAGAAGCGCGGCCACCGCGACCCGAGCGATATCGTCGACCGAGGGCGGAGCGTTACGGCTTTCGCCGGCAACTGGCAACGGAAAGACCCCGACATGCGCCGCGAACGGCAGCATCTCCAGATAGGGGGTGTCAGCGAAGAAACCGGGCGTGACGGCGGTGTGCGCGATGCCCGGAAGCGCAGCGAACATTCGATCGATCAGCCAACTCTGGCGCGACAGCAGCGCTGGATGATTGGGTCCGGCGAGCCACTGCGAAAGCCCGACAATCTGTTCCAGGCCGGTTTCGCGGGCAGCGGCGGCAAATGCCGCCGCGCTTTGGATCACGAAGGGATGATAGGGCGGGCAGTAGTAGGCTCGCCGCACGCCGCACATCGCGTCTATCAGCTGACCGGGATCGAAAATGTCTGCAAAAACGACCTCGGCGCCGCGACGCTGGAGTAGATCGCTGCGCGCGTCCCGCCTGCGGGCAAGGGCTCGCACGGGCCAATCTTGGGCCAACAGCTGAGTCACCACCGCGCTACCGGTTCTTCCGGTTGCGCCGGTTACGAGAATTTTTGGTTTAATCATGGTAAGAGAAAGGGAGTAGCAATTTGGGCTGCGGTACGGTATCGTACCTAGCAAGAGCATCCATGGTACGATATCGTACCGAAAGCAAGTGAAAATGTCGAAAACCAGTAAACCTGAACCCCACCCACCCTCAGCCCACCTGCGGTCCCAGCACTTCTCCGCCCCTTTCCGCGACCGTGTTCTCATAGCTGCGTTTAGCCTCTTTCGTGAACAAGGCTTTTCCAGCACCAGCATGCTGGATATTGTCACCCGGGCCCGAGTCTCTAAACGTGACCTTTATGCCCTGTTCAATAACAAGCATGCGCTCCTAGCGGCCTGCATCAGCGAACGCGCCCAACAAATGCGCCGGCCCCTGGACACAACGACTCCCGTGCCGCAGACCCAGGACGCTCTGGCCGCGCTGCTCGTCGCGCTCGGCGTATCAATCTTGAAGACAGTGTGCCACCCGGATGTGCTGACGGTTTTTCGGCTCGCCATTGCTGAATCCGATCGCGCCCCCGCGGTCGCTCGAACCCTGGACAGCAGCGGCCGCGAGGCAAACCGAAAAGCGCTCACTCTACTGATCAGAAAAGCTCAAGCCAGGGGCTTGGCCCTGGCCGGCGAACCGGCGGCTCTAGCAGATCGCTATCTCACCGTGCTCTGGGGAGATCTCTTGATTCGGCTGTTAATGCGGGTGCGGGAGGCCCCAAAAGAACGAGAAATTGAGGCCCGGGCCCGGGCTGCAACTGAGTCGCTAATCGCTCCGCGCTAGGCAGATCACGTTCTCATTGTATCGAACGAAGCACCCTCAATAATCCAGGCGAAACGTTCTGGACGAAGTCAGCCTGGGCCTCTGATGGAGCCCGTCCAAGAATCGCACTCCGGCAGATAGCACAGATTTCTCTGATGACATCAGCCAGGTTGGAGTCGAGCAGCTGGCACTCTTTCAGCGCCCGAATGATCTCGCCGGTTGGAAGCGGGTTTTGTTCCGTTCCGATGTCCAGGCGGCTGGCAGCGATTCGTCTAAGCTCGTGTTCGATGCTGTAGCCGGCCTCAAAAAGGAGCTGGGTGTAGTCGTCTACTGAAGGCTGCTGGCTTAAGACTCCCTGCTGTCGTCCGCCATATTCCTGCATAATTCTTTTGACCGCACTTTGTGCGCGCTTTTCCAGCGCGGGCAAGTCGGCGTCTGCCAGCGGTACCAGGTTGACCTCTCGCCGGTGTTCTTCGATATCTCGAATTTCAGCGCGAAGCCGCAATAGCTGCGATTTGAGCTCCCATATCAGTTCCTGCACTTCCTGTTTTAGGTCTGTGCCGAAAAGCCTAGATCCTCCGAAAACGGGCACCAGAGCAAACACTCCCCAAACCAGGATAACGATGATGTCCCACAGAGTCACATGGCCTCGGATCACGTAGGGATACCTCCGAAAAAGCAAAAAGCTGGTGAATACCAGCAAAAGAGTCCACCAGGTAACCTTGAACCAGTTCGGCAGTTTCATCGGGGGGCAACCGTTCTTTGCAGCGATCGTGACCGCGCACAAAAGGCTATTCTCTCCGGTATTTCTGTCGAGCAGAAAGCCGCTGACATTCTCGTCCAGAGACCTTATAAGCGCCGGGCAGTATAGGACTTATGAGCCCCATAGGACTTATCGTGGCCTGACCTGCGCTCGAACTAAGAGGTAATCAGCCGCGTTTGCTGATGTCGAAGACGGCTGCATACCAGGGACGCACGTCCAGGAACAGTCCGCGAGCAGCCAAGTCGTCACCGTCGCGGTCGTAAATAGTGTCGCTGGTCAGGTCTTTGAGGCGCCAGGTGTTACTTGCGAGATCTCCGAAAGGTAAGCGGACATAGCATTGGCTCTGGTTGGTCGCGTAGTTAACTGCGACTAACCAGCGTCCTTCCTTCAAGTTCTCCCAGCTGAATGCTACTATACAGTCCCGGGTCCAGTTACCCTCCCAGGCCGGTTGGCATTCGAGCAGTTGCCACCGCCCAGCGCGAACGATTGGTTGGCGCAACAATCCGAGCAGACTCTCATAAAAGCGCTGTAGCTGGTAATCAGATGCCTCGTTCGGGCGGCGACCAAGGTGGGGAGAAATCCGGGTGCGCCAGCCTTCAAATTGTCCCTGTTGAAAGAATCGCAAGCCCGGACACAAAAAGCTAACGATGGCGGCCGCCTGATGTTTTCCAGGGGCGAACACAGCCGCAGCCCGCGATTCATCATGGTTTTCCAAAAAATGGGCCGACTTGTTCTGATCGGTTGCGTGCGTCTGGAAATGTTCCCGGACTGCTCGGGCCGAACCGGCTCGAAGGCAGTCATAGAGCTTTTTGTCGTACGTATAATCGAAGCCCTGTTGCTGCAGAGTCGATTCAAGGTCCCAATAGACCTCGGCCATGAAACAGAAGCCGGGGAAATATTCTCTTATTTGCCGGATCGCCCTTGGCCAGAACGATCGGCATTGAATTCCCCAGGTTCGTTGGAATATCTCGGGCAAGAGCAGCATCGCCATATCGCAACGCAGCCCTTCGCATTGGTTTGCTACCTTCACGAGTTCGCCCAGTGCCGCCTCCTGCATCGCCGGATTGCCGTAATTGAGTTGGAATGTGTCCAACCAGCCGGGAAAATAAGGATCACGCCCGTAAGCTAATATCAGATCACCTTCTTGCCCGGCGACCCGGGTGTAATTATGAGGGGCTCGGACGAGATCCTCCTCAGTACCAGGAATGTAGTACTCAGGATGGTTCTTCACCCAGGGGTGATCCAGAGCGGTGTGATTGGGAACAAAATCCAGCATCAGGCGCAAACCGCGGGCATGTAGACGTTCACGAAGTCGAGCCAGGGCCGCGTCTCCGCCCAGTTGTGCGTGCACCGTATAGCCGGCAATAGCAAAGCCGGACCCGGGAATATCCTTTTCCTGGAGATCCGGCAAAGTCGCCTGAAACTCTTTCCGCCATTCCGGGTTAGCACGTGAAATACGCTGACCGGCCGGACCTGTCTGCCAGACACTGAGAAACCAGATCCAATCGAAGCCGAGTCTGGCTAGACGATCAAGTTCCGCATCCGGAACATCATCCAGTGTGACTGGTCGGCCCAGTTTGCCGCTCAATTCCGTCAGGAACACCCGCGTGTTGACCTGGTATAGACAGGGGTACGTCATGCCGGATTCTCAACCGCAATAGATTGATCAAACCACGGATGGAGGCGGAACAACATGGATATTCGATCGTGAACTCCTAGGGCTACCCTGATCAGACTTTTGGGGAAACGCCATTGAGGGGAATAAGGGCGGAGCATCGCCTGTCGAGATCGGAGGGGAGCCGCTTTTGTGCTTACGCGGTCTGCTATGATGAGTCGCGGCTCCGCCGTTGCAGATCAGGCTTCGATAACGTCGACCTTCACTCACGCATTCAGGCGGCTTTTTCTGTGCCCATAGCTGAAGTAGATAACCAAACCGATAACTAGCCAGATCACCAGGCGCACCCAGGTTCCGACCGGCAGAAAGATCATTTGGGCTAGGCAGATAATAGCTCCTAAGATGGGTAGCCACGGCACCAGAGGAGCACGAAACAATCGGCGTACGTCCGGCCGCGTCTTTCGCAGCACGATTACGCTGATGCAGACGATAACAAAGGCCAGTAAAGTTCCGATAGAGACCAACTCGCTCAAAACGCCGATTGGGAACAAACCGGCCAATGTGGCGGACACAATGCCAGTGAGACCGGTCGTGACGTGGGGGGTACGAAACCGGGGATGAACCCGGGAAAAGATACCCGGCAACAAGCCGTCGGCGGCCATGCGGTAAAAGATCCGCGGCTGACCTAGTAGCAACACTAGAATCACGGAGGTAATGCCGGCTATAGCGCCCAACTCAATCAGGGGACGCAGCCAAGCCACGGACGGACCGACCTGCTGGACAGCATAAGCTACCGGCGCCGGTACATCTAACTGCCGGTAATTCACTATTCCGGTCAAAACCAGCGAGACCAGGACGTAAAGGATGGTGCAGATGATAAGCGACCCCAATATACCGACTGGGAGATCACGTTCGGGCCGTTTAGTTTCCTGAGCGGCCGTAGTGACAGCGTCAAAGCCGATGTAAGCATAAAAGATCACACCGGCTCCGGCCATGATCCCAGTCCAGCCGAATTGGCCAACGCCGGTTGACACTGGGATAAACGGGACCCAATTCTGGGGCTGCACATGGGGAAAACAGAACACGATAAAGAGCACGATGACGGTCAGCTTGATAGCAACAATTACCGCGTTGGTTCTCGACGATTCCCGGATGCCGAGAATCAAAATAGTGGTAACTGCCAAAACGATAAAGACGGCCGGCACGTTTAAAACCGCTCCGGTGAAAAGCCAAGAGCCTTTGTAGCCGATCGGCGCATTACAGAACGCTGCTGGAAAATGGATACCAATGCCGGAAAGGAATGATACGACATATCCGGACCAGCCAACTGCGACCGTAGCCGAACCGACCAGGTACTCGAGGATTAAATCCCAACCGATGATCCAAGCCATCAGCTCCCCAATAGTCGAGTACGCGTAGGTGTAAGCGCTACCCGACAATGGAATCATTGAAGCCAATTCCGCATAACTGAGTCCGGCGCAAAGACACCCAACCGCAGACAAGATAAATGACAGAACGATGGCCGGCCCGGCATGTTCAGCGGCTGCCGTTCCGGTGATTACAAAGATGCCGGTACCAACGATCGCTCCTATACCGAGAAGAACGAGTTGCAGCCCGCCAAGCTCCGGGCGCAATGGATTATCTTCTAGTTTTTCGTCGATCGGCTTTACCCGAAACAGATCCATGTATGAGCGAAGACTGGAGTCTGGGTTGATGGTTTTTAGTATCTCGATAAAGGGGCTCGAACTGCTTGTTCCGAGAAGTAACAGGTTGAGGGCTGAGGACAAGTATTTTTAGGAGTTCAGGAGTTTAAGGAGTTTAAGGATGCGCGGGTCCTTCGCGTTCAAATTGTCAATCCCCGCTTTCCTTTTTCGAGGACATGCTTCCGACGGACTCCTGATCGTAGAGCTTGCGGGCTCTGTCATCCTGAACTCCTCCTTCCTCGACCAAACCCGCTTGACTTTCGCGAAAAAAAGGCTCCAGAAGTTTACCTGCAATATCCGGATGGGAGTAGAGGCAAAATTATTATCGGTGAAACTGGAATGAGCCGCCTAAGCTTCCTGGACGACCGGTCCTGTCGCGATTTCGTCTTTAAAATGTGGCATGCCCAGGACTTTCAGAAATAGAAATATGGAATCTCAAAAATCTTTGCAAGATAAGCCACAGGGGGTCATGGGCCGATTGGTACCGATGATCGTACTGTTGCTGGTAATCCTCGGTATCGCCTACCTGATTTGGAAACCGGAGCCCTTCATCAACCTGATGAAATATGCCCAGGCTCAAAGCCAAGGGAAAACACTCGCTGAGGTTAATGCATCGGCTTCGGCCTCAGCCTTAGCTGCCGTCAGCCCGTCTCCGGCCACGCCGGAACAGTACTTGGATCTGATGAGTATGGACGTCTCAAAGCTTTCGGATCAGCAGAAAGCCGTTGTCGGTGTCTTTAATGATGAGCTAGAGAAAATCGCCAAGATGCGGGCCACCGAAGTCGCAACCATCAACTATTCTGCCAACTCGATCTTTCAACCGCTCACGGTAGCGAGAACCGATGAGGACCTTGATAAGATTAAAGTCGCTGTTGACTCAGTGAAGCAAGCAGCCGATTCGGCTCTGACTTTCTTCCAGGGACTGACCGCAGAAGTGACGCAGCGCCTGGAGGCGAACGGGGTAGCCGCGCCATTAAGTTCTCAAGTGGCGGCCGCTTTTGCCAACAAGAGCTCCATCCCCGCTGAGATACAGACCGCACAAAACTCCAGTAAATTCGCCGATGCAGCCAACACTTATGTCACCTTCTTAAAGGATAATCATCGCTCCTGGACTCGGAAACCCGACGGCAATATCACCTTCAAAGATAAAGAGGCGTTGACTAAGGCCCAGGAGCTGAACAAGGCCTTCAATGAAAGCGCGATTCAAGCAGGTTTCCAGTTGAAGTAGAAGGGAACTCACGTGATGCGCGCGAAACAGCGCCCACCATGATGGCCTTGTCCATGCGCGTTCACATCATTCCGCCCGCTTGAATTAGTTGATTCAACTCCCGTCTGAAAGTAAACCGCAAACCCGGATCACGCAGACGGGCGAGGTTGCTCACCGGCTTTTTGGCGGCGAGGCGCGCGACAATGTCGTATCCGATCAGATAACCTACCCGACCCGGGCCGGTTCCCCCCTCACCCTTGGCCAGGAAATGGGCAGCTACTTCGTCATCTTGTGAATCCAGGCATCGGAGAAGCCGTTTGGCTTCGTCAGTAAGGGTACCAGGGCTTTCTGTCGCCAGCTTCGGATCCAAAAGGGCGTCCGCCAGGGATGCACCTGGGTTAAGTTGACGGCTTACATACACCGCTAGCCCTTCCTGCCAGAGCAAACGATAAAGCGGTATCTCGTCGGGGTTCCTTGGCAGGGGGTTCACCTGGAAATGATAAAGATGGAAAAATTCATGCGAGAGCATGACAGCTAGAGGCGGATTGGAGCCGTGGAACCGAGCTAACCCATCCAGCCCTAACAACAGCGAATCCGGATGATCACTGGGCACCTTGGCGTCGAACCGGAAAAGCGACAACATCAGATAAATCCTGGTGCGTGCCGGCGCGAAGTCCGGGAACGCCCGGCAAAACTTATCCAAGACGAGAGGTTCTTCGCGCTGAAAGCGCCGGTGCAAATCCTCGATCGCGGTTTCGTAGTCGCGTACTTTCTCGATGTAGTCCAGAGCGGTTTTCTGGTTGAACTGCCAGAGTTGAGGACGCTGATAAACTTGAGGATTTGCTGCTATAAAGGACTCCAAAAAGCGCGTTGCCCGCCCGGCTTCATTTAGCCGGCGGCCAGTGAGAACCTGCATGGCCTGCGGAATTAAGTCGATTATTTCCGGGCCGGATTCAGCCGACACAGCAAGAGAACTCGCCGCCAAGCATAGGCTAAACATGGCCAAACCGCCGAGGAGCGAAAAGCGAACTGGACTTCCGGCTGAGGGCGCGTGGCTCATTCTCTTCAAAATTTTGCCTTTAAATAGGTCCGCAACCGTCTAATTAAAGGTCTTCTGATCTGCGCTGCACCCAGCAAATGTACTTTAAACCAGCCAACGCATAGAGTTTGTGGATTAAAACCCATGGATTTTCCTCTGATTGCGAATCAGATCTGGAATTCTTTAACAGAATTTTTATCTCGTCTGCCACCATGGATTTGGTTTCAGTCGATCGCTACGTTGCTAGCTGCCGGGATCGCCGTGATAGGAGCAACGATCGCCGCAAAGGCCGCCTATCGTAATTCGGCCAGACACTGGCTCGAAGAGGTCGAGACCCAGCGGCAACGGGCTCGCGATGCCGAACGAGAGCGAATTAGCGGAATTCTCCATGCATTACGGGAAGAGATCCTGCAGCTTTGGCTCATCCTGGCCGCTGATCTTGGCGCCCAGATAGAAACGTTAGACCTTAAACGGAAGCCTTTACCCTACTGGTCCTATAATCAGAGCTATTTTTCCGTGTTCGATCGAAACGCCGGTGCAATCGGCCAAATCGAAGACGGCCAGCTTCGAACCTGCTTAGTCCGAACCTACATGTTCGCCAAACGTCTGGTGGACCAATACCAGGGGTACACTCGGATGGATCTCCGAGTCCCGGCTAACGCCAATCCGGCGACCACCGGCGCCTCCGCTGATACCACCTATGCGCTTCACGCCGGAGCGCTAACCCTGGTGGAATCTTATCAGGCGCTGAAGAAGAATATCGAATTGCTGCGGAACCTGCTGGACGCCGAACTGGGGTTGAAGAAGACGCCCTTGCCGTTCATCGATTTTACGGAGGAGCAGGGTAAGAAGCGCGAAGGGTAGGCTGCCGACAGGGCAGGGCTGGCTCAGTGGACGGAGCGGGCCGCGTGGACCGAGTGAACCATGTGGGCAAGATGACCCGCCCGATTCATGGATTTCGGTTGCAGGAAACGAGCTTGGGAGCGGCCACTCCGTCTACCTGGTCCCCCCTGTCCACTTGGCCGCTTGAGTCAGTCAGGCAACAATACCGGCCTCCAAGTTGCCGCATTTTTTCCACGCCAGTAAAAAGTTCGACACGTCTCCGAGTCGATTCGTCCCCGACGCCCTATGGGAGTCATCCGCATCGAACTATGAAAGACCTGGCATGCCATTCGCTGATTCTCGTGGCCTTTTCGAATGGAAGTACCCTATATCCCTGAAACCGCCCCTTTCACGTCGGCTCAAAGAGCCTGGCTCAACGGTTTCCTTGCCGGGCTTTTTTCGAGCAAT
>JAFAVN010000225.1 GCA_019242435.1 Verrucomicrobiota bacterium
GCTGGAAAAAGTTGCCCAGCAGTTGTAGCCGGACTCCCCTGAAGCTCGTCCGGATCACAAATGACAGATGACAAATGACAAATGCCTCACGCATTATTCTCTCGGGTGAGCTGCGGAACTCGGGAGAATACTTGAAGAAGGGACGCAGGGTTTTACATCGCTCACAAAATTCAAAGCAGAGGAACTGAGGTAAAGAACCTCTAATCTATTATCTCGCTCTTCTCTGTGTCCTCTGTGTCTCTGTGGTGAAAGTCTATGAAACATCGTTTGGAACGCGTCAACGAGGTGCTCAAGCGTGAGTTGAGCGAACTGTTTTCGAGAGAGCTCAATTTTGAGCCGGAAGTTCTCGTAACGATCCCGGCCGTCGAGATCAGCCCCGATTTGAGACAATGTAATGTCTACGTAAGTGTCATCGGCACTGAATATCAGAAATCCGACGTTATCGCAGAGCTCGAAGAACACCGGATCGGTCTACAGCGCGAACTTTCGCGCCGGGTCGTGCTAAAGTATACTCCACAGCTTCATTTCAAGCTCGATTCCTCGATAGAGCGGGGAAACCGCGTTCTCGAGATTATTCAAGATCTTGATCAGCCACCCGATGCGGATGAACAATGAATTTACGCCCATTCGGAAGGCAATCGAGACGTCCGAGAACATTGCGATTCTGACTCATGTCCGTCCGGATGGGGACGCGATCGGGTCTCAGTTGGCCATGGCTTTGAGCCTGCAAGCGCTTGGAAAGAAAGTCAGCGCCTGGAATGAGGATGGGCTGCCAGAGACGTTTGCTTTTCTCACCGGCTCAGAGCTTGTCACCAGGCCACCTACTCAACCATTGGATTTCGACGTAGTGCTCGCGCTTGACACGGCAGCGAAGAACCGCCTGGGAACGGCCATTCAAGCTGTCGCCCGATACAAAAACCTCATCAACATTGATCATCACGCCAGCAACCCGGGATACGGTGACCTCAACTACATCGATGTGAAATCACCTGCCACCGGCCAGGTGGTTTACGAACTCCTGCAAGATCAGCAGCTGCCATTTTCTCCCGCCATCGCGGACGCGCTTTTTGTCGCCATCTCCACCGACACCGGTTCCTTTCGCTACCAAAACACTAACGCCCGGACGTTTGAAATTGCCGGCCATTTGATCGAGGCGGGTGTTAACCTCGCGAAGGTTTCGAACCAGGTTTATGAGCGTTATCCGAAACGCCGGATCGTTTTGTTGGGCGAGTTGATTAACGAAGCAACATTTCATCTGGACGATCGCATCTCAACTTTTACGCTCCGCGCAGAAACCAAACAGAAGCTGGGAATCGATCCGGCTGATGTTGACGGTTTGATCGATGTGATCCGTAGCATCGACACAGTCGTCATCGCGATATTCTTCGAAGAAGTCAAGGACGGGCGAGTCAGGATCAGTATGCGTTCGAAAAATCCGAAGATCGATGCGAATCGGATCTGTTCTACTTGGGGTGGCGGAGGACATGCACTCGCCGCCGGAGCACGCATCCGCGGCACCTTAGAAGAAGTGCGGGCAAAGGTCATCAATTACGTAAGCGATGAAGTCTCTAAATGCTCTTGATGGACTGTTGTTAGTCGATAAAGAAGCGGACATGACTAGCCACGACGTGGTGGCGCTCGTTCGCCAGCGTTTAGGCGTCCAAAAGGTCGGGCACTGTGGTACCCTTGACCCGTTCGCCACCGGGCTCCTGCTCATTGTAATCGGCCGCGGAACCAAGATTCAGGATCTCCTGATGAGCGAAGACAAAGAGTATGTGGGCACGCTGAAGCTTGGAGAAATTACCGATTCTCAGGATCTCAGCGGAACCGTGCTCGAAACCCGGCCTGTCGATCAGATTGCTATCGCCCAGCTCGGATCCGCCTTTAGAAAATTTCACGGCGATTTCTATCAAACGCCACCGATGGTTTCTGCCATCAAACGCGACGGAGTACCCTTGTACAAGTTAGCCCGCCAAGGCAAGGTCGTCGACCGCGAGCCCCGCTTTGTACATGTCTATGCCCATGAAATTCGAGCGGTGCGACTGCCCGAGGTCGATTTTCGGGTGATCTGCAGCAAAGGGTTTTATGTGCGAACCTATGCGCATGATATCGGACTGGAGTTAGGCTGCGGCGGGCATCTCGCTGCCTTGAGGAGAATCAAGTCCGGCCGATTCTCAGTAGAACATGCAATCACCGTTCAGAATATCCGGAGCCTCGACCGAGAAGGCTTGATGGGGAAAGTGATCCCATTGCCGGATGTATCGCGTATGCGTGGAGCCTGAAATAGAATTTAGAATATCGAATTAAGGTTGAACCCTCCCGACGGCTGTTGATCCCACTCTTAATTCGAAATTCGATATTCTAAATTCTAAATTCTACTCATGCGTCAACGCACTAACCCCATGCAGCTGTTACATTCAGTGGAACAGCTTGCATTGGTTCCTGCACCCGTTCATCTGGCTATCGGCGTATTCGACGGGGTCCATTTAGGACATCAAGCCGTTATCAACCGGGCCATTGCCGCCGCTCATAGTGAAGGCGGGAGCTCAGTCGTCCTCACTTTTCATCCGCATCCCATGAGAGTGTTGCGCCCGGAAAAAGCACCTCGCCTTTTGACGTCGACCCAGCACAAAACTCTGCTGATCGAACAGCTTGGGGTGACAGCGTTGCTTTTACAGGAGTTCTCAATCGAATTCTCCAGAACACCACCTCGCGATTTTGTGCTGCAACTCCTCAACTACTCCAAGGCTCTCAAAACCATCTGCGTTGGCGAAGGCTGGAGTTTCGGTGCTAACCGGTCGGGATCAGTCGATCTGTTGCGAGAACTCGCTGCTGCTGAAGGATTCGGTTTGGAAGTGGTCGAACCAATTGTCAGCGACGCACAAGTGATCAGCAGCACCCGCATCCGGGAAGCCGTTGAGAGAGGAGAACTGGATCAAGCAGCCAAGCTCCTAGGACGCGCATTCACTGTTCTCGGCACGGTGACCGAAGGAAATCGATTGGGACGCCAGCTCGGGTTCCCCACTGCCAACCTGCGAACCCATAACGAACAGTTTCCTCCGGACGGCGTGTACGCGGTCAAAGCCTGGCATCGAAACACAGAGTACGGAGGAGTAGTGAACATCGGGGTCCGGCCAACCTTGGAGCAAACCCGGGGTGAAAGGATTTTGGAAATTCACCTGTTTGACTTCGAACAAGAGATCTATGGAGAGGATATAGAAGCCAGCTTTCTTCAGTACCTACGTCCGGAGAAAAAGTTCGAGAGCCTCGGTAGTCTCAAGGAGCAGATTGAGCGAGACGCCGCTATGGCCAGGGTCATTTATCAGGAGAGAAAGCGTGTTCAGGACAAGAGCCAGTAATCAGTAATAGTCACTAATCACTAATCGCTAATGGTTCTTCTGGGATCAACGTGGGTCGCGCAGCTAACCCCTTGTCCCGGAGTTACTGACTGCCTGGCTTTTCCGCCACCCCCCGGTCACCGGTCCAGATTAACCCCTAAACGGCTCAGCACGCCAACCGTCAAAGTACCGGTCACAGGTTCGCCGGTTCTCAATTGATAAGTTTCGACCGCGTTTTGAGTATTTGGTCCGAAGCTCCCATCGACTGCTCCCGAATAATACCCCAGTCGCCTTAGCGCTTGCTGAACCTGGCGAACTTGCCGAACCGTATACCCGTTAGCTGCCGTCAGATCCGCGCTCTCCACCGTTGTGCCCAACGGCAACCGATTGACGGGGCGCATAGGTTGGACCGTTCTGGGAGCAACCGGCACAGCCGAATCCAGAGCTGAACGATTGATATTGTTAAAAAGCAAGAACCGGCTGGTCGAAGCACTCTGTATAGCCTGGGCCTGATCCGGGCTCACCCGCGGTACCTGCACGATTATTGGCGCATTGGGATGGCCCGCAGGCTGGACATGTACGCTCGGGGCACTGTTGAAGACCATTACCGATCGCCCAAGGTTCTGGCCTTCCGCCCAAAAAGCCGGCATCAGAAATAGCGCTGCCGAGAACCAAAACAACTTTCTCATTTAGAAATCTCCCTCAGGATTGTCGCCGTCGTTATGCTATGGCGCACCCAGAGTGCACGGTGAGGGAATCGAACCCCCGACCTACTGGGTGTAAACCAGTCGCTCTACCGCTAAGCTAACCGTGCTTTGTGGAGATTTCCACGATCTATTAGGATAGATCTTCGGTGAACATTCCGTATAAGATGGTTTTGCCGCTCGGTCAACCGGGGCTTCTTTTGCCCAAGCTGCAGAAAAATTTGCATTGAGCCTCGGCCTCTTTCCTATGATAGCCTCGCGACAGGCCAGAACCACATTTTAGGACCCTTGCAGCCCTCCGATGGCACGTCAGATGCTTGACTGCCAAAACAAGCAGCAAGTGTCGACTATTGCCTGGTAATAAGGAGCATGGTAATGGCAGGCTGCTATGTCGTGAGCAGCCATAATTCTGTTCATAGAAAACACTAACCCCGTTACTAGACATCACACAGCTGACTCTTCTATGGTCGCCTCCTTCAACCTTGACACACGTCGCCTTATTTCACTGATCCTGTTTTGCTGTTCTTTTTTTGTCGCAGCGGCTGTATTTGGTCAGAACGCCAGTCCGTCACCGGCGCCTTCACCGCAATCAGCACAAGCCGGTTCACTGGAAGATCGAGTGGCCAGCCTGGAGGCCTATATCAAGAACACCGATGGGTCGAAAACCTTGGCAGACGTACCCGGTCCTGGACATAACGCCTGGATGATGACGGCCGCCGCCCTGGTGCTTTTCATGACCTTGCCAGGATTGGCCTTATTTTACGGCGGCCTGGTCCGGAGAAAAAATGTTCTCTCCGTACTGGCCCAATGTTTGGGAATTGTCGGATTGGTGACATTGCTCTGGTGGGCAGCTGGTTACAGTCTGGTTTTTGGTAAGGGCTTCAATAACCCGTTCTTCGGCGGCGCAGAGCATTTCTTTTTGAACGGAGTGACGTCCTCGCCAAACGGCGACTACAGCTATTGGGTCTCCGAAAATGTCTACGCCATGTATCAGTTGATGTTCGCGATTATCACGCCGGCACTCATCATCGGCGCCATCGCAGAACGCATGAAATTCACAACCCTGATGACGTTCATGTTCTTCTGGATGTTCATCGTTTATTTCCCTATGGCGCACATGGTTTGGGGGATAACCGGCTTTATGAATGGGATTTGGAACCCCGCATCCGGGATCAAAGCCATTGATTTCGCCGGTGGAACGGTGGTCCACATGACGTCTGGGTGGTCGTCGCTGATACTCTGTCTGATTCTCGGGCCGCGCCTTGGCTTTAAGCGGGAACCCATTCCTCCCCACAGTGTTGTCCTGACCATGATCGGGACCGGTATGCTCTGGGTCGGCTGGTATGGGTTCAACGCCGGCAGTGCAGTCGCGGCGGACCGAATCGCGGCAAATGCTTTTACCGCTACCACGTTGGCGACAGCGACAGCGGCTTTCGCATGGGGAATGTTAGAGAAAATCTTACGCGGTAAGGCCAGCGTTCTGGGTTTCTGCACTGGCGCAGTCGCCGGCTTGGTCGTGATCACTCCGGCGTGCGGTTTCGTTACTTCGACCGGCGCCGTTATTATCGGCGTCCTGGCAGCGGTGGTTCCCTATTTTGCGATCTCGCTACTCAAGCCGAAATTAGGCTACGACGACGCCCTGGACACGTTCGGGGTTCACGCCGTCGGTGGTACTATCGGAGCCCTGCTTACTGGTCTTCTCGCATCAAAACAGGCAAACCCGAATTTGCGAGACGACGTTTTGAGTTCCCTTTTTGCTTCGCAACTTGCCGCTGTGGTCGTCACATTGATACTGTCAGTTGTCGGGACTGCAATTATCGCTTTCGCACTGAAGTTTAGTATGGGTTTACGTCCGACAGCCGAAGTGGAGACCGCGGGCTTAGATATCTCAGAACATGGCGAAGAAGCGTATATTAGTTAATGATTGGGTGGCTCCGCACTGAAATGAAAAAAATCGAAGCGATCATCAAACCCTTCAAGTTGGAAGAGGTAAAAGAGGCCCTTTCTGATCTCGGGATAGAAGGAATGACGGTTTCTGAGGTCAAAGGCTTCGGGCGCCAGAAAGGACATACGGAGATCTACCGTGGTAGTGAGTACACGGTCGATTTTCTGCCGAAGATTAAAATCGAAGTGGTTCTTCCGGACAGTATGGTCGACAACGCTACGACCGCGATCGTGAAAGCAGCGAAGACGGGCAAAATCGGAGACGGCAAAGTATTCGTCTACAACATCGACGAAGCCATTCGGATCCGTACCGACGAGACCGGAGAAAAGGCGATCTAGTGTGCTGCCCCATAAATAACTTGGCTTTCGCCACCGGCCAGTTGGCGGTTTTCCGCGTTGCTCACTCCTTACGTATCAATTGAGATAGGCCCCTCCTTACTGCCAGTCCGGCTCGGACCGCCTTGCCGGCGGCCCCGTTTTGATCGCAACGAAAGCCA
>JAFAVN010000231.1 GCA_019242435.1 Verrucomicrobiota bacterium
AACCCTTGACGCCAAGCCGGTATGGAATTTCCGCTTTCATCAACAGGAGCGAGCCGTAGCCGCTGCCAAGCACGTCGATTCCGACCTCAAAATTTGCGGCGATCAAATGGCGCCTCTCTTTCGAGGACCAAATATAACGAAGTGCTCCTAACCAATCCTGGTTCGCGATTTGCCGATTATGCCAGGGTGCGTTGACCGGAGCGATGGCGCTGACATAAGGATTCTGCTCCAGAACGGGCCGGTTCCAGTCGCCAATGCCGGCAACGATCCTAGCCTTCGGAAAACGGCGACGAAGAGCTTCGAAGAGCGGTGTAACAACCAGCAGATCCCCGATATCATTATTGCGAAGAACGAAAATTGATTTCGGATCGGCCGGGGGCTGACGCTCGGTCGGGGTAGCAGCTCTGATGAGCGCGACAGAGGCTTCTAAAACGGACCGTCTCCAACCCATGATAAACTATGGCGAACAAAGCACGTTGCCCGCCGCCGGGCGACTGGCACTGAGCGGATGCCAGGTTCTCCCAACGAGCCAGAAACAGCGGTAACCGCATGAACGTAGAAAGGCTAGCGTGTCGGTTGGATGATATCCGAACGACTGGGACCAGTCAGGATTCAACTCAACCAGTATTTTCGGCAAGCAACGCTGCAAAGTCTGATGAGCGCCTTGGAAAACGAGCAGTTCGGCCCCTTCAACGTCGCACTTAAGGAAATCAAGTCGACTAAGACCGGCCGCATAGGCGTCGAGTGTAATTTGAGAAACCGTCTCACTCCGGAGTTTAGTGTTTGGTTGCCAGCTTCCTGTCGTCTGCATCCTCAGTGAAGCCTGAGCGGGATCCTCCTCCGGAAAAGTGATGTTAACTTCGCCGGAACGTTCACCGAGTGCTCTTTCGCACAAGTAATAATTTCGAAACCGCGCCTTTGTCGCCATGCACGTCTGCAGCTTTTGAAAACTGGATCCGACTGGTTCGAAGGCATGGACTACCCCGTGCGGACCAACCAGATCCGAAAACAGAAGCGTAAAAGTGCCGACGTTGGCACCGGCATCAACGACCGTGTCCCCGCGCCTAACCCAGCGAAGATAACAACGTTTTTCCCAGTTCTTGCTCCGAAATAGATCAAGCGCGGCCCGATATAGGAAGGGCCACCTTGCGAGATGAGACTGAGCGGCACGCTTGGAGTCCATGCTAAAAGTAGCTCTTCCTGAATTTCCATTCCCAGAGCAACAGGTACCCTGTCCAGACAGGCAGCAACAGCCAAGTTACGACAATTCGGGGGAATAACCGTCGCAAATTGCGGGTCGAACCGCCGAACAACGTCCGTTTCGTGACGCGTAACAAGTCGGTCACCTCGGCGAGAACGCCCATTTTACCGTCACTGACGATCAGGCGATAAAGCAAATGCCAATGCTGTCGAAAAATCTTCCGGAACCATTGGATCGGAGATAACCGCCGCGCGAAATGATACACCAGCATGACGGGTTGGAAGCGGCACCGAAGACCGGCCTTTTGAATGCGCGATCTGAACTCCAGGTCTTCGCCACCGGCAATCGGAAAACGTTCGTCAAAACCACCGAGTTGCTCAAATGCGAGTTTTCGGATGGCCAGATTACAGCTCCAGAATTCGCCCCCCGACAGGTTCTCCACCACGTCTTCCAGAAAATGCCCAGTCTGATCCGGACAGACGGTTTTTCCTTCTACGACGTCAGCGCCGTCGATGGCAGATCGCAAAGCAGCAAGCCAGCCGTCCTGGGCAACACAATCATCGTCGATGAAGGCGATCCAGTCGCCGGTCGCGGCGCGCGCGCCATGATTCCGGTTGGCGGCCGGGCCGTGACCAGGACCTTTCACCCAGCGAATCCTGTCACGATCAACGAAACTGCGCGGTGGCGCCGAACCATCATCACTGGTAACCACAATCTCGTCTGCATCCTGAATCGCCCGCAGGCATCGGGCGAGTTCAAGCGGCCGACCGCAAGTAGGCACCACGACAGAGATTTTCATGCGCCCAGCTTTTTTTGCATCATCAGACCGCCCACCTGCAAGCAAGAACGGATAAGCTGAAATCGAGCTTTGAACCCGGAATTGGCTTTCCTGGAGGAAACCGGCCGGATCAGGGCGCAGGCGTGTACGACCTTGACCGAGCTCCATGAGCAAGTGGCCTTGTCCGTCTGTGACTTGCCATTTGCTGAAGTCTCTATCGCCTCTTTGCAGCTAGCCTGGACCCAGGACCCATTTGATCGGCTCATTGTGGCACAAGCGCTTGCGCGGGGCGCGAGACTTGTCACAAAAGACCGGCTCATTCGCCGCCATTTTAAAGAGGCGGTTTGGTAGGGGCACAAACCGATCGGCGAAATTCTTTGTCAGCTCATGATCAGCTTTGTCTCAACATCTGCGCCCAGTCCTTGGTGCGTCATTAAACCGCCGGCTGAAAGCAAGAACCAGTGGCGCGGGCTTCGATCTGGTACGCTAGAATCCTTTTGTTTAAACTCCCAGATGCGTGGATCCACTTCGGCTTTTTTACAGGCTACCCCGTCCGCTTCGACGACATAAAGTCGTTCAGGTGACCACGAAGGTCTTCCCACGCTCCAGACGTCGCCTGATCGAATTCAATAACGGGGCCGGCGCCTTTCTAGATCTGCAAGACGCAGAAGCTCGGAATGTTTTCGTCACGGGACGTTTTGAACCGGAGTTCTTCGAGATCGCGCAACGGATCATG
>JAFAVN010000292.1 GCA_019242435.1 Verrucomicrobiota bacterium
GAGGCGCTTTCGACGCTACCGGCGACATTCCTGATCACTCGTGCAACTCCTGGCGCACTTTCCTCTAGTTGGTCTGCCACTCCCTGTGTGGCGTGCGCAGCGCTGCCAATCGCATCCGCGCCTGCATTTTTCTGAGCTTCGACAAAGTCGCGCACCTTCTCCCCTGTTGATCGATCTTGGCTGGCAACGATTCCTGCCTTGTCACGCAGGCCCGATTGAGCGGGAGTTGGAGTGATTGCGCTTGGGTTAGTCGCGAAAGCCCCAGAGCCACTACGTGTTTGATTGCCGGAAGGGCCGGACTTGTCGGGCATATTTTCCTCCGAAGTTGCTGAAAAATTGCACAGGCACAACGCTGACTATCGGCTGATGTTCCTCTCGACGGCTCGTGGAGAGCCCGCTTCACTCACGGGACGCGGGGCCTATGAGCTACGAAGGAGCAGCTTTGCCTCGAAGGCCTGCAGCGATCTGCCAGATGTTGCAGGCGGATGCGCCAAGGAGTCATTTTGGAATGTCCATTCCTACCTTCACGCTAGTCATCACCGCTCTCGGAGAGACGCGCCTGTTCGAAAAAGAACCTTATCATCTCACGCGAGGCGTCAGGCCCGCGTGGCTCGGTGTAGGATCCTTCCGAACTGCCGCCAGACCAAGCATGACCCAAGCCGTGGACAATCCAATGCTCCACAACGGAATGTCCCGCCGCATTTTTGGTGGTTGCCCGGAGATAATCGATCCCGCCGGGCGAGCGGCCCGACAGCACTTCGTCCCGCCCTGATTCGAGGTCGGCCTTTGCGGCAGCTACGATACGGTCCCCGTTGGAGGGATGCACAGTTGGATCAGCGTCGCCGTGGAAAACAATCGTACGCATCGAACGACGAATCGTCTCCCGATGCCGACCTCGCCATTGCTCCTCCCCCCGCATCGCAGCGAGCGCAGATATCAGATCCCCGGCTGCCCCGGACCCCAATCCGGAATGAACGCCAACCGCGGCGTAAACGTCCGGATAGATGCCCCCCATGATAGCCGCCATGGCGCCCCCAGCTGAAAGCCCGGCAATAAACACGCGTTTGCGATTGAGGCCAAACTCCGCAATCAGTTCTTGCGTCAAGCCAGCGATCGTCGCGGGTTCGCCGGACCCTCGCTTCTGATGATTGGGATTGAACCAGTTCCAGCACAACGAGGGGTTTGCGGACTGGGACTGGGCTGGGTAGGCCACGATCAGACCGCGCTCCTCTGCGACTTGATTCATTCCAGTGCCGATCGCAAAATCCACAGGGCCCTGCGTGCAACCGTGCAGCATGACAACGAGGCCGGCTGGCGTACCGGAATGACGGGGAACATAGAGTTCGTAATCCCGCGTACCCGACGGCCCGTTAAATGACCGGGTCAGGAACTCGGCGCCTTCCGGAATAACAGGACGCTTCTGCCAAGTTGGGCGCTCCATCGTCATCGGATTGAGTCTTCCCATCTTTCCCTGCCTCAGCAGGTTGATGGTCTGGCCGAGCGGTCGTCTCAATTGCTCCGCTTGTGGCTTCTTGACCGAGGGCTGGCCGGATGCGGCTTGCGCCCGGTAAGCTCGGTCTGGCTTCTTGGTTGTGATCTCCGATAGCCGAGATGGCGCCGCTGTTGGCGCTTGGCGCTGATGCGAGGCCAAAATGGCGCTCCCCGACAATGTTTCCTGGATGAGACGGATCGCGTCGGCAAGCTTCTGAGTGCGGGTGAGGCGCGTTGCTTCGCAGAGCGCAGCGACTAAGTTCGACTTCATAAAAGGTTCCTTTGATCGAGAAGTGGGACGAGCACCTCATCGGATGCGGTCGGCGAGTGCTGTCTTAATTTCAGGGGAAGCGCGGAGAGCTCCCAGCACAGTGATTGATTCGATTGTCTCGCGGGCCAACTTCGGCGTTACGTCCGCCCCGATGCTGGCAAGACCCAAGACTTTAATGCGAAGCCTCTCGCCGGCCGCTTGCGCCGCCTCCAGGTCCGCGCGACTGAAATGCCGAAGGCCGAGCTCCAGCGTCTGCCGCACTATCGATTGCTTGACCACGTCGGCGTGGTTGGCGAGTTGGTTGCGAATGGCAGTGCGGATGAAGTCGGTACGGTTCGAATAGAACCCCTCCTTTACCAGAAGGTCGACGTGGCCGAGGTCGACAAAGCCCAGATTGATGGTGATCTTCTCAGTATCGCCGGCCTTGTCCCGGAGCTTGCGAACCTCGGCCACCATGACATTCTCCATCTGCTGGGACGGTATATGGATGGTTACACCCATCCATCAAGAGGTGCGCTCGAATTCGTTGCCATCGACCGACCGCCTTGCGCGAGAACGCGATCAGGTGCCGCAGCGCCGAGCACTTCGGTTCAGATCGCCGCGGAGGTGATCGACGCCCTGGCCGGCGATTTCAGGGGCTAACTATATTGGTTGCGAGCACTGGTAGGCGCTTCGCCATTGGCTCAACTTGGCACCCGCGGAGGGCTACAACTTAGCCATCCGACGCCGCCTTTAAGCCTGCGATAGCGCGGCGGCCTTCAAAGAGCCATGTCTCTGCCATCCCAAGAAGAAGTGCCCTCTTGGGAGTCGGAGAGGCCGTGGGCCTACCCCTGTCGGTGGAAGCCTTCAGGTTTGACCACTTGGCAGCCGCTATGTCCAAACCGGAGTAGACGTCGGTGCGCCCAATTGGTTGAGAGGAGTTTACATGTCCTATCTTGCGATACGCCATGGCCCATCGATAGATTGCCAAGGTTTCGCCGAGACAGTCCTGCATCATTTCCTACGCTCCCGACGCGCTCGGACTGACGAAGCATGCAGCCGCATGA
>JAFAVN010000325.1 GCA_019242435.1 Verrucomicrobiota bacterium
CCCGAACTCCTGGTTAAACAGTCCTTTAAAGATCAGGATGGACAGCAGCGCCGGCACTGCATACGGCAAAATCAGCAACGTCCGATACGTTTTGCGAATCCTGATTTCTTTCCATTCCAGCATCACGGCCAATAACATTCCCACCGAAAACGTTGCTAGAACCGAGGCGATCGAGAAACCAACCGTCCAGAGGAAGATCCTGATAAACGGGCCTTGTATCCTGGAATCGGTCAGGATCTGGATATAATTCTCCAGACCGCTAAAAGCGCGAAATCCCACGCCGACTTTTTCTCCTCGATCATTGACAAAGCGACCTTTCCTGAAATCGGGTCTGACTACCGATCCATCACGATTATTGGTCAATGAGCCATCTCCATTGAGCCTCCAGAGCGGCTCTCTGGCGCCGAATTTCTGCAATCCCTGGAGACTAACCAGCTTGCCGTCCGGCAAAGCAAACTGCCGGCTCCGCATCGGTATGTATAACTTTTCGCGGGTAATCTGGGCCAGCGCTAAGCGCTGACCCGGTACGGCGGCAGTTGCCGCGACCGGTTGCAGGCGCGACGGTTCCTCTCCCGGAAGCGTCTCCTTGCCCGGCTTCAGGTCGATTGGCGCTGAAACGAACCGGTTAGACGGATCGCTTTGGTCAACCAGATAAACCCGATACCGGCCGTCCGGCTGAAGCAGAAGCTGATAAGTGTAAGTTGCCGCACCCGACGGGTAGGTTTCTTGTTTGAAAACTTCCAGGGCGCGATGGTACGGAAGCAGATTGGAAGAGCTGTACCGGGTTAAACTAACCCAAACGGTATAGATCAAGGGAAAGATAACGAATAGCCCAAAACCGGCAAACCCAGGAAACAGATACCGATAAGTAGAAGCCCGGTCGTCAAGATAAATATAAAGGAAAAGGCCGACGACAACCAGGAGCCCAAGCGCAAGCCAAGTACCGCCGGTTTCGTAGATGACAAAATTCAGATAAAGCGCTAGCAGGGCTACCAGCGCAACTAGTAAACGGCGGATCGATAATACCGGTATTGAAAACAACGAGTTGAGACCGTCTTAGAGATTCGAGGTAGGCTCACTTTTGCATGTTCTTCTTTGCGTCGGCCAACGCCGCTTCGGGTGTGGCCTGGCCGTTGGTGGCGATCTGGAACGCCGATGCCATCGAGCTCCAGAACTTACCCATCTGCGGGATATTCGGCATCACGACGCCATTCTGAACGTTGTGGTACGTCATTTTGACCAGCGGACTCTTCGCAGCTAATTCTTCGTAAACAGACTTCAACGCAGGAACACCTAACGGCACATCGTTGTCGATAGTCTTCAGGCCGTCGGGCGTACAAACGTACTTTTCCAGAAACTGGGTGGCCAGATCAGCATTTGGAGTCGACCGATTGATCATCCCTGTCAGCACACCTACAAAAGGTTTGCCGGGGTTACCGTTGACACCCGGAAGCGGCGCCAGGGCAAAATCGATCCCACTCTTGCGCAGGTTCGCCCAGGCCCATGGGCCGCTGATCATCATGGCTAGCTCGCCAGAATTCATTTTTTGCTCCATGACACTGTAAGAAGCGCCTCTTGGCATAAAGCCCTGATTGATCAGATCAACTACTGCTTTAAGGCCGTCGATCGCGCCCTGGTTCGCGACCCCGATGTCCTTCGTGTCGTAGCCGCCTTCCACTTGCTTGAATGGATAGCCGCCGCCGCTCGCCAGGAACGGCCATGTGAAGTACGGGGTGCCGTAATCCCACATGATCGGAATCACGTTCGGGGACTTCGCTCTTAGTGCCTTCGCGAACGCCGCGACCTCGCTGAGCTGCGCTGGTGGTGTTCCCGACACGTACTTCTTATTGTAAATCAGCGAGATCGCTTCCAACGCCAGCGGATAGCCCCAGATCTGCTGGTTGTGGCTTACTGCATCCCAGCACATCGGGATAAAGTCCGCTTTAAAGTCATCCGCCACCGTGATCGGCTTCAGAAGCCCGGCGTCCGCCCACTCACCAATCCGGTCGTTGGCCCAGAACATGATGTCCGGGCCTTTACCGGTCTGAGCCGCAGACTGGAATTTATCGGTTGCACTTTCCGGTTCTTCGACCTTTACCGGAACACCGAGTTCTTTTTCAAACTTTTTGCCGACTTCAGCGAGCCCACGGTAACCTTTATCGCCATTGATCCAGACCAAGAGTTCGCCATCGGTCCATGCGAACGATTGCACTCCAGAGGCGACAATGAAAAGCGCGCACAACAGTTTTCTGATCATAGTTGCAGGGGAAAGAGCTTACCAGGGTTGAAAACCATCTCGCCTGATTAGGTGGGAGGAAAGCGATAAAGTCTAGCCTGAAATAGCCAGTACTTCGGGCTGTATCAGCAAAAGATGGAATTGGAGAGTAACGGTAGATGCCGTAAGGAAAATTCAGCCCGAAGCGCCCCAGTACAAACTTACGCGTGATGAATCAGTCGGAGCGAGCAAACGCAAAACCGATCTACATCCGCGCGGTTGCACCAGAACCGCCTCGCTTTCTCGCCACCAGCACAAGTAGTTCTTCCGATTCATCTTTCACGTTCCGCGACCGTTTAGGAAAGTTTTTGTACTCGATCTCGAAATGGCGTTCTTCCAGGAACGAATAAAGCTCGCGATTGTCTTTGAGGCCCCGGCCGGAAAACAGCAATCGGTTACCCCGATACGGCAGATTGAGAACAATCAGTCTGCCACCCGGTTTGACATGTTCAGCAAAACCGCCCAAGACCTTGCGAAAATCCACGTAGTTGAGTATGTCCGAGACCACAATGGTATCCACGAGCTCGACTTCCCCTACACTTTTTAGATCTATCTCAAGAAACCCGCATATCTTCAGCAGAGCTTTGCGGAAACTGAGTACCCCGGCTTGCCCGACCTTCTCCGCGTCAAATCGAACCCTCAGTTCATCGGGCGTTCCACCATTATCTGCAGCGATATCAACACAAATCCGCTTTCGCTCCGGCTTAGATGCTAGTAGGCGCGTTACCGGTGATGCGCCGCTACCAATATCAACGATCAAACTCCCGATCTTGTCCTCCGATTCGAGCTTGTCGAATACGGGCTTCAGTAAGGCTCTTTTAAGCTCTGGAGCATAGGTTTCACCCCAATACTCCTGCCAGGGATTCGCTGCTTTAACCTGTTGCCCGGTCGTCGGCCGGTAAAACAGCCAATTAAGCATAAGCACTATTACCAAAGAGTTTTCGTGACGCCAGTTTAGTCCATTGTCGAAATGAAAGGTTTTTCTGTCCGTCTGCGGCACAACCTAAGGCACGAGCTTGGATCTCTTTTTAAATCCTTAACCAAGCCATCTCTTAAGCGAACGCGCAGCGTTCGCTTAAGAACATCTAACTAACCCGCCAACCAGGAGGCTTTATTCACAAAACAGCCTATTTTGGCGGGTTAGTCAGGCGTAGACCAGAAAATGGATTTCCTCAGGTAAGATAGCCGAGATATTTGTGATGATGTTGCCGCGCAGCAAATTGACCAACAAGTTCCGCTGCGGCGCGCCCACAATAAGATGGGATGCGCCGACCGTAGCGGCGATGTCCACAATGGTATCTGCAGCCGAATCGCTCACGGCGTAACAAGGCAAAACCCGAATCCCGTCGGCCTTTCCCTTCGCGTATTCAAAGATCGCTTTCGCCTCATCGTCCTCCATCCATTTTCGTTTTCGGTCGCCGGGAGCCATCACGGGCTGCTCTCGAACGAACAGAAGATAAAGCGGCCGATCCGTTTCTTTGGCTTCATTGAGCGCAAAATCCAATGTTCGCCCGATACCGCGCACAGCGCATAACATTGGTGTACCGGACATCTCGATGGAATTCGGAAAATTCGCAAAACCCGAGAACTGATTAGAGGACGAGGGCGCTTGCGTAGCCTCGGCTGCTCGCCGCTTGGTCGCTCGCTCCGAAGCCAGGCCATGCATAACTAGACCGATGGCTATCGTGATCAGCGCAAAAAGCCGGGCGTTCGGTTTATCGATAAACAGCGAGATCTCGATGGCAGTCATGATCAGGAAGGTGCCGAACATCAGAGCACGCTCCCATTTAACGAGGTCGAGTTTAAAATCCGTGGCTGACGCTCCCAGATTAGTCGCAATCGCGCCGACCACTCCCACAGCGTAGAGGTCTGCCAAGCCTGCCACATCCTTTACCGCAACCACCAGAGCGGCCGGTATTACCGTCGCTACGATCAGCCCAAGGTTTGGCACCCCAAACAGGTTCAGCCGTTCAAACACTTTGGGCAATTCTCTGTCCTTAGCCATAAGGAAAGAGATGGCGATGAGATCAACAATGGCGGTATTAACGGCCGAAAGCAGGAGCACACCGAAAACCACGCTCACGCAAATTCCGGCAATCGTTCCCGCAGCCGGCCCCAGGAAGCCGCCCACAAACACCTGTCCCATGTACTTCAGCATGTAATCGCGCACGCCAGCGCCGCCCGGGGCAATGACGTTTTCCCCCTTCACTTGGAGCCCATATAGAGCGTGCATACCTAACCCGAGCAAGGCTGTAAAAATGCAGACCTCAGTCATCACCCACAAGATCGCGCGCGTTGAGGTGTGAGAGACATTCGGATTCTCGTCTGTACTCCCGCGGTTCAGTTTCATCACTCCGGTCGCGTTTGCAATTGCCTCCACCCCGGAGAGCGCCAATACGATAGAGACGAAACCGTTCCAGTTTTGCAACCAGCTGCCATGGACCGGGTGGAGGTTTCGCACGGCGTCCCCTAGGTGCGGTAAAACGAAACACCCCAAAAGCACGACCACGATCACGGTCGGGATCGAGATCAGGAAAGCCAGGCCGCCGGAATGTTTGGGCCCGAAATAGTTAATCGCGCCAATAAAAAGAACCGCAACCCCCGCTAACAGCTCCGGACGAGGCCATCCCAGATATTGGAAGGCCGAGAGCGCGCTGAGGGCCGCTGTCACGATATAGTCCGCAATGAGGAGATAGGCACCCAAAATGGAGATCACTTCGGACCGGTGACGAACACTGGCATAGACACCTCCTCCATTCGGATAATGCCTGCAGATAGCCATGTAATTTACGCCCACCAGGGCCATCAACAGACACATGGCCACGATCAGCCAAAACGAGCTATACCCAGCTACAGCGAACGCCAACCCTAGGACATAAGCCTTGCTGGTACCCCAATCACCGTAAAGAATTGCGGCCGCTCGGGGAGCGTCGACGTTCCGCGGTCTTTTCGTCCTTCCAACGATCATTGTAAGTGGTCGCTGCCGAAGCAATGCTTGGCCGCTTGGGGACATAGCATCTTTCGCTCGGAGATAAAACCATGTTCAAGGCCCCTCGGATAAAAGCTCCGCAAACTAAATGTTCGATGAGTCGAGCAAAACCGCTCCCCAAAACCGCCGGCACGGCTTGTAATCGCCACCCGCGCCACGGTAGGTTGTAGCGATTCATGAGCGCGCACAACGAAATCGAACGCAAATTCCTCTTGGAGAAGGTACCTGATGGTCTCGATCGATGGCCGCACGTGGAAATCGCCCAAGGGTACCTGGCAAATGATTCGCATGCGGAAGCCCGCCTCCGCCAGATTGGTAAAGATCGCCTGATTACCGTTAAAATTTCCCGTTCAGATTTTCGCATTGAGACAGAGGTCGCATTGTCTGAGGAGCAATTTTGTCAGCTTTGGCCGGCGACCGAAGGCCGCCGGCTGCGGAAAACCCGTTATCGAATTCCTTATGAAGGACACACCATCGAAGTCGACGTCTACCAGGGGAAAAACACAGGTCTGATGGTAGCCGAGATCGAGTTTCCGGACCAAAATTCACGCCAGCAGTTCAAAAAACCGGAATGGTTTGGCGCCGAGATCTCAGGCCGAAAGGAATTCAGCAATCAGGCATTAGCGACGGAATAAACCAATGTCTTCTCCCTTTTCTTTATTCGATTTTGCCTGCTGGCTAGTGGTGTTCCTGATCTCGATGAGCGCCCATGAAGCCGCTCATGCCTTTGTGGCAAAATGCCTGGGCGACCCCACTGCATACCATGGCGGACAAGCTACTCTCAACCCGGTCCCTCATCTTCGGCGTGAGCCTTTCGGGATGTTGTTAGTCCCGATTCTCTCCTATCTAGCGTCGGGCTGGATGATTGGTTGGGCCAGCGCGCCCTATAACCCAAATTGGGCAGCTCAATATCCTCGTCGAGCCGCCGTCATGGCCCTAGCCGGACCTGCGGCCAACTTCGCGATTGCCTTTTTAAGTTGGTTAGGTTTGAAGTCGGGACTCGCCACCGGAATCTTTGTTCCCGGATTCACCGGTAGCTTCTCGGCAACCGTTCTGCCAACTCTCGGCGGCTTCTGGCGTTTGGCGGCCGTGCTTTTGAGCCTAGGGTTCGCGCTCAATCTGTTACTTGGGGTTTTCAATTTAATTCCGTTTCCTCCACTCGATGGAAGCGCGTTACCACTGTTGGTTCTGCCCGCTGGATTAGCGACCTCTTACCAGAAAGTGAGCCGCAGCGGCGTCGCCCTGTTCGGTCTGTTGATTGCATGGCAAGTATTTCCGCGAATTTACCGCCCTATCTGGTTCTGGATGGAATCGACGCTGCGTTAACCGTTCACGCTTCGCCGTTCGCGGTTCACTGTTCAGGGGGCAGCAAAGTCGGGGTGGCGAGCACAACTACGGCTGTTGGATAACCGTGAACAGCGAACCGTGAACTGTGACCTGTTCTAGCCCGGCGGCCAACTCATCCGGCGGCCGCCCAAGACGTGAACGTGGAGATGAGGTACGGTTTCTCCGCCGTTCCGGCCATGGTTGATAACTACCCGGTAGCCACTATCGGCCAGCCCCAGATCTGCGGCTATTTTGGAGGCAGTTAGAAGTAGCCGGCCCAATAACGGTGCGTCGGTGGCCTGGGCTTGCCCGATTCGAGGAATCACCCGCTTCGGTATCACTAGAACGTGGACCGGGGCTTGCGGGTTAATGTCGTGAATCGCAATCACTTCATCATCTTCGTAAGCCAGTTTGGCTGGAATCTCTTTCGCAATGATCTTTTCAAAAATCGTCATCGGATAGTCAGAAACACTTCAGGCTTATTCTTCTCGAGCTGCGCCCGGAGGAACTCCACAATTTCATTGCGCAGTTCGGAACAACCCCGACTCCAGGTCTTAACTGATTGCAGAAAACGCACGCAATTCTGCAGCTCTAGCACATTGATATTGGTTGCCCGGCCAGAAAACATCGGTTCCATCCGTTCTTTGAGTAACTGGAAGAACGCAAGCTCATATCCCGGCCCGGCTTCAGTAGCTAGTTCGAATAGGGAAATCTCATATGGCGGGTCCAGCGTTTCGTAGTACAGCGCAATTTCCCCGTGTCCAATGGCCTGCAATGCAGACTGGACGATACCGTCAAGTTCGGAGATCGTGACTACCGGGGCGTCGTACGAAGTGGTTAAAAAAGCAAAAACGCTTTCGACAACGTGTTCGGCCAGCCACCATTGGCTGTAACCGACTTTTGCCGCGGCCCGCGTAAGGCATCCGCACAACCACTTCCGCCGGATGATCTCTATTGAGCCATCTTCAAGCCGCAGAAGTGGACAGGAGTTCCGAAGAGCGATCACGGTAGGAAAAGCTCAGGTTGCTGGGTGTTGCGTTTGGATTTCTTGCCAAGCGATTCAATCTCATCGATGAATTCGCCGATATCCTGAAATTGGCGGTATACTGAAGCGTAGCGGATATATGCCACTTCATCTAAAGAGTGGAGTCGCTCCATTACACGTACTCCGATCTCTTTGCTCGGTACTTCGTGATCGAAGCCTTGCTCGAGTTCGTGAATAACCTCTTCAGCGGCCCGTTCCAGAGCATCGTAAGTGACAGGTCGTTTTTCGCAGGCTTTTACCATCCCGTTCAGAAGTTTCTGCCGGTCAAACGGCTCGGTACGCCCGTCCCTTTTCACTACCCGCAAATCCCGGCGTTCGATCTCTTCATAAGTGGTAAACCTATGCTGGCAGGCCAGGCACTCTCTTCGGCGTCGAATCGCGGCCCCGCCCTTGGCGGAACGCGAATCGATTACCTTATCTTCAAGGTTGCCACATTTCGGACAGCGCATAAGAGTAGCCAAGCCGATCAGCCGGATCCACAATATATAGTGGGTGGGGAATGGAGAAAATACAACAAAACTTTCGTGCGCCAGGAGGAGGGTAGTCGGGGCGAGGCTCCGGATTGATCTAACTAGCACCGCTGAACGCGATCTAACAAGCGGCTCCCAGAATGGCCGCTTGCTGGAATGACGGATAGATGTTTCCC
>JAFAVN010000329.1 GCA_019242435.1 Verrucomicrobiota bacterium
TTCATCCCGGCGAAGAGGAGCTTCTGATCACCGTTTTTCAACTACTACGAGCCGATTTCCCGGATTTATTTCTTGTGCTGGTCCCGCGCCACTTCGAACGGACGCCTGAAGTAGAGACGCTGCTTCGCTCTCACTCGATTCCTTACGCGTTGCGGTCCAGAGCGGAGTTCGCGCGGGATACAAGTGCGCTCATCGTCGATTCTACAGGCGAACTGAACGATTTTTATCAAACTGCAACCGTGGTGGTGATCGGAAAAAGCTTCAGAGGCATCGGCGGCCAAAATCCGGTGGAACCCATACTCGCAGGTAAACCGGTCGTCTGCGGCCCACACATGGAGAATTTCAAGTTCCTGGTAGCCGAACTAGTCAGAGAAGGCGGCATCAAGCAGCTTACCGCCGACGCCGAACTCGCGCCGGCTGTACGCCACCTGTTGACCAACCCCAAGTCCGCCGCTCAGCTGGTTTCGAATGCCGATCGAGTCCTCACCCACCATCACGGCGCGACGGCTCGAGCGGCGGCACTGGTGCTGGAGCCGGGTGAGAGCTGGTGATTGGTGAATAGTGAGAAGTTAGAGGCGAGAAGTGATTGGTAAGCGTCAGGTGGGTTCTTTCGTCCTGGTCCGGGATGACCGCGACCGCCCGTTTCCCTTGTCTAGCCGTCAGCGTGCGCCCGGCGACTCGTTTTTTTCGCTTGCAGACTCTCGGCTTAATGCCACGGTATCGGCTCTCTTTTTTTTCGCAGACCCTATCGTCCAGCGGCCTAGGACACCGCCCTTTCACGGCGGTAACACGGGTTCGAATCCCGTTAGGGTCGCCAATGCTCGATAAATAGCTGATTACAAGATACTTCCATCGCAAAAACATTCGGAAGCTGGTCTCACAATATAAGGTCGTAACACCTTTACCCAGTTTTACAGAGTTTGCCGGCCATCAGCAAAATGCCAGACCTGACCACATGACCAGAGGCACTGCTAGCCACCAAAGCTCTCGATCGCGGGAATCTTCGTTCAGCTTTTCGCACAAGCTGTTCGCGAATAAGAAGCGTTGCGTAATGTCCAACCGACTATGGAACTCTGCAAATTTGGCGGAGGTTTTTGACTGCAAATTTCATGAGCCAACCCCGCGATTTATTTGAGATATCGCTTGATGACTTCGATTAATTCCTCGCCAGCGGTGAGTTCCGGGTTTTTTGCTCCGCGACCCAAAAGATGCTGGCGCACATGACCCTCCAGAATCTCTGCCATGAGCGAGTTTAGGGCCCCTCTGCACGCGGCTAAGGTGAGCAGCACTTCGCCACATTCCCGGCCGTCTTTGATAGCCTTTTCGATTCCGTTAATTTGACCGCGAATGCGGCTGATTCCAGCGACGAGCTTCTTTTTATCCTGGGCAACGTGAGCCATGACGGTCCTCAAATATTGTACGAGGGATGATATTTTCAGCAGATCGTAAATCTGGCTGTGGGTATCGAGAAAGTCCGCCAAACACGAACTGCAGTCGTGGTGCTAATTTTACTTTGCCGCTGACCGGCGGCCGAGCAGGGTACCGAGGCGAATTGGCGAGACGGATTTGGCAGTTCGTTCTTTGCCCAAATTTTCCAATTTACAGGGCAGCGTGAAGCTGAGATCGTTGCTTCTTGACAGCTACTGTGCTCAGACAATAGTCTGCGCATCAACGAGAGAAGAAGCCGGTGAGAATCCGGCGCGGTCGCGCCACTGTAATCGAGTCTCAGTCCGATGGAAATGCGATTCGAGAGTCAGACCTTCATTCGTAGCAACTGTAGTTTTCTACCGGACGCATGATCCTAAGGAGACCAAAGAAATGTCAGAGACAGTTTTAACTCCGACCTCGGAGCCAGTTCCAATTCCAATCCGCGAGTTGTTTCCGTGGCTAATTTTCGCGGCAGTGTTGCTTTTGGCGATTTACTTTGTTGGTGTCGAGGAAGGGGCTACGTCAATCATTCCCGGCATGTACGTGCATGAGTATGTGCACGACGGACGCCATCTTCTCGGCTTTCCGTGCCACTAAGGCCAGAAGTAGTAGGATTCTATGGTCAGAACACTCCTCATTTGGGGGATGCTTGTTGGCATAGTGGCCGGATTGCTCGCATTCGGTTTCGCCAGGATATTTGGCGAGACCCAAGTCGACCGAGCCATTACTTTTGAAGATCAGATGGACCGGGCCAAAGGGGAGTCGCCCGGCCCGGAACTGGTCAGCCGCGAGGTGCAAAGCGGAGTCGGTTTACTAACTGGAGTCGTCGTATATGGGACTGCATTGGGAGGACTGTTTAGCCTGGCTTTTGCATTTGCGTACCAGCGTGTGGGAACTGCAAGCCCACGCCTAACTGCCGCGCTCTTGGCCGGAGCCGGCTTTCTTTCTCTTGTTCTCGTTCCGCAGTTGAAATACCCGCCTAACCCGCCGTCGGTTGGCCGACCGGAGACAATCGCTTTCTGAAGCGAGATGTTCTTTCTAATGATTTTTATCTCGGTCGTCGCCCTGGTATGGGCGATTATGACCGCGCGCAGTCTCGCTGCTCAGTACGGTGGCTGGAATGCCGGGCTTCTCGCGGCAGCCATGTTCATTGGCATCATCGTGATAGCCCAACTCGTTCTCCCGGACATCAACGAGGTCCCAGACCAATTCCCGGCGGTTGTGCTTTGGCGATTCAGAGTCGTTTCGCTCGGTATCCAGCTGATCTTGTGGTCAACGTTAGGGTTGTTATTTGGGGTGGTCGCCGAACGAATTCTCTTGAACCGAAGTAACCTCGTTTCGGCTCCCCTGCGATCAACTTAATTCCTGACGAACTCTACTTTACTAACTCATGCTTTTGTTCTTCCTCAGAGCCACTGCCTTTAATTGATAGTGGAAACGCTGCAGAGGGCCCTTTGCTAAGGCATTGGGAGAAATTGGGAAACGGGTGTAAATCCCGCGCGGTTGCGCCGCTGTAACGAGTGACGAACGCTCCATTTAGCCACTGTTCTAATTTCAGGACGGGAAGGCGGAGCTAGTAGAGTGACCTCGGAGTCAGAAGACCTCCTCTGACAGTGCTCATCAGATCCGGGATAGTCTGGATCACTGTCTCGCCAAAGACAGGATGGGAACCGTTTCAGTTCGGCGTTCAGGGGAGGCCCTGTCCACGAGGAGTTGCGGTTTCCAAA
>JAFAVN010000203.1 GCA_019242435.1 Verrucomicrobiota bacterium
TGCCACGATCGGAGAGATCGCCGATCAATCGTTTGAAAGGCAATGGTTCACTTTTGATCAGTGTGGGCGCGGCGATGACCTGCTGGGCGAGCGTGCTAGATGGCTGCTGATAAATGTCGACCACGGTCAAATCATAACGATCTTTTAGATACTCTTCGCAGACTGAGCGGATATTCGCGATAGTCCGACTCGAACGGACGGTGATCCCGGTGATGAAGAGCCGCAGGACGTAACGACGGCCATTTACTCTGTTCAGCGCATTCTCAAATTCCTCTGTGCTGTTGAGACGGTGAATTCGTTTAGGCATGCGTTAAATCCTTCCCGGTCAAGTCCTTATTGCCGCCCCTGCGAGCAGGCCGCTGAAGATTCATTTCTACAATTACACGATCCGAGTTTGAGAGGTCGCCGACGATCCGTTTGATAGGCTCCGGGAGCTTCCGGACTAGCGTGGGCAGGGCAATTATCTGGTCTCCTTTGGCGCGTTCGGGATGCTTGAAAAGGTCAACCACCTCGATCTTATAATGTCCTTTGAGATACTCCTCACAAAGACGTTTCAGATTTGAAAAAGCCGTGATGGACTTAGGGTTCTGGCCGGCAACATAGAGACGAAGGTCCCAGAAAAGCTCAGAATTTTCCTTTAAAACTGAAGCTTCGCTGGTCATTCGGTGTTGCCTCCGTTGCGCCGGACCTTTTCAGATCCAATCTTCAGGCCGCGACTGCGAGCCATCGTTTGCTGGTTTTGTTGCCGGAGCTGGAGACGGCTCTTTTCGCTGGCGACGAGACGTTCGAATTCCGCTTTATCAGCCTCGAAAGAGGCTCGAAGCGCTTCGATCTGGAACTCAACAGATTTTCGGCGATGCTCAAACGCGAGCGCCTTACGCTCCATCTCCTCTTCGGCAGTTCGAAGATCGGCTTCCTCCCGCGCTTTCTGCGCTACGCGAGCCGAGCCAGTCAGCACACCGCCAGGGCCAAGATAAGGATCGATCAGGTTAATACCACTGGCGGTGATAAGAAATTCTCGTACCTGATTTGAATGAGGCATCCCCCGAGCCTTAAGAACGTAGAGCAGACGATTGCGCTCGCCGTTCGATTCCACGTCGCGCAAGAGCAACCAGGCGTCCACCATGGAACTCAGCCCCTCGTCAGTGCTCTCGGAAGGTTGTCCTCCTTTGCTCAGACCAATGAGAAACCCGAGGATGCCGCTCATTCGCAGGAAATCCACGAGCCTGATCAACATGTTCGTTGAATCGGCGAGAGTTCCTGAGGTTTGCATGTTGGTGATAGGATCAATGACGACCACCTCTGGTTTACCCTGTTGGATGAGCTTGTGCATGCGCACGAGATGCATTTCCAGCCCGTACATCGTGGGACGTACCGTTTGGAATTCGAGAAGCCCACGCTTCACATATCCCTCGAGATCTAGGCCGATGGTGCGCATGTTCCGAAGAATCTGGGCCGCGGATTCCTCAAACGAAAAAAACACGCACCGCTCCCCTCGAGCACAAGTCGCATTCGCCAAGTGCGCGGCAACGCTGGTCTTGCCGGTCCCGGCCGGTCCGGTAAGCAAAACAGTGCTGCCACGGTAATAACCACGGCCACCCAACATTTCGTCCAATCCTTTCACTCCGGTCGTAATCCGCTCGGTGGTTACCTGATAATCCAGGCTGGATGACGTAATGGGCAAAATGGAAATCCCATTCTCCTCTATAAGGAAAGGATATTCGTTGGTGCCATGGGTTGAACCCCGATACTTCACCACCCGAAGGCGGCGCGTCGATACCTGCTCCGTCACTCGATGATCGAGCAGAATGACGCAATCCGAAACATACTCCTCCAGGCCCTGGCGGGTAAGCTGGCCCTCGCCACGCTCACCAGTGATCAGGGTGGTCATACCCTGTTCTTTCAACCAGCCGAAAAGCCGCCGAAGCTCGGACCTCAGAATTGCTTGATTGGATAAACCGAGAAAAAGCGCCTCCATCGTGTCGAGAACGACTCGTTTGGCGCCGACCGCTTTAATCGAATGCGCGAGGCGAATAAACAATCCTTCTAGATCATATTCGCCACTTTCTTCGATCTCGCTGCGGTCCACTTTCACAAAATCGATGACCAGCTTTTTCTTACGAATAAAGGCGTCAACATCGAATCCGAGAGATGAGACGTTTTTGCGAATGTCATCAGCGGTTTCCTCGAACGTCATCAGAACGCCGCCTTCGTTGTGCTGGGCAATTCCGCCGATTAAGAATTGCATAGCGAAAAGCGACTTTCCAGATCCAGCGGAGCCGCAGATTAAAGTTGGCCGGCCGGCCGGCACCCCGCCACCGGTTATTTCGTCAAATCCGGTTATACCAGTGGGGACCTTTTTAAGGAGGGGAACAGGGGAGGCAGCCTTCGGCATAGCACAAGCGAGTACAGAAACTTCACGACCTTCCTAGGCGCGTCCAAAGACGTCAAGGGCGTATTTAGGCGCTCGTAGGATCGGCATTGTCACCGACAGATGCGACCAGGAGCAGCTGGGGGAATGGGTCGAAAGCTTCTGATTCGCCGATGCGTCATTCGTGCGAGCCACTCGTTAACGCGTCTCCGTTAGACCCCGAGCTGCTATTGCCGGCCGTGCTGGGCCGCGGCGACACATGCCGAAGCAGCTCAACTCCATCGCGTCTGGGCAAGGCTACGACTGCTTTGCCAGTACGCCAAGCACGTCTGCTGCTTGCTTGTCCGTGGACGCTTTGGTATCGAACCAGACTAATTTGCCGTCCTTGAACAGGTAAGCTTGCCGGGTAGCGAGCGAGTTATTGAGCAACGGCACGCCGAACGCCTCAATCACTTTTTTATCGGTGTCCGACAGAAGCTCAAAAGGCAGACTATTTTTTTGTTCGAATTCCTTTTGTCTTTCCACCGGATCAACACTCACTCCGAAGATCTTCACTCCTTTTCCCTGCAGTTCTGTATAGGAATCTCTCAAGCTGCAGGCCTGCGCTGTGCAACCAGGAGTCATCGCTTTCGGGTAAAAGTAAACCAGCGTGTAACCGCTCTTGCCCTCCTGGCCCAGATTGATCGTCTTACCATTCTGATCCTGGGCAGCCACATCGGGTATCGGGTCACCCAGCTTCAGCTTACCATTGGTTTGTTCGCCGGTGTCCGCCCAGAGCGCCCAGGTTAAACCGGTAAACGCGAGCCAAATCGAAAACAAGGTTCTCATAAATTGTCCTTTCCGTGGTCTAATCCAGCCTGTGATCTGGAATACAACTGTGATTACTCGATACAGACTACTATGAAACTGGAAAATTCCATAGACAAAGGCGCGAACGCCACTGACGCAGCGCTCAACGACGCGAACGACTTAGAAAATATCTGCGGCCGGACTTCGGTAATCTCTTAGCGTTCACAGCATTGACTCCGCTTTGTCAGCATTCAGGGCGTTGTGGTTGTTCCGCCCGTCTCCTGTTGAATAATCTTCTGATATAAGTCTGCGCTCGGTGTCCTCACCCGCTTTAGATCGGGATCAGTATCCAATTCTATATGATAGAGCCCAAAATCGCTGGCCGGTCCGAACGGCAATCCCCATTCCCGATTAGAGGTGATACTCCAATAAATGTAACCGGCGACCGGGATACCCGCCGCTCTGGCTCGGGTCACTTCTCGGATGTGAGCCTGCAAATATTCTACTCGACTGAGATTGTCGGCCTGTTCGATACACCCGTTTTCAATAATGAGAATCTCTTTGTCGGGAAACCACCGGTGCAGCCTGGATAAGACGCGGAGTAAACCGGGGGAGTCAACCGGGGCATCATCGAACCGGCTGAGTGATGCGTCGATCAACTGATGCACTCGGTGTAGCTCAAAGTTGTCAATACCCCAATAATAATCCAGGCCGACAAAATCCTGTTGGCTTGCGCATTCGCGGGGACAAAACAACTCCGGAAGTTTGCCTGCCATGCCCAGGTGCCACCAGTTGCTATTCAAAATTGTGCCGAGGACGCTGACGGTCCGCCATATAGGTTCGAACCAATGGAGCCAGGACCGGAGCGCGCTGACCCGCTCGTCCATCCGCAGGACCTCGAACTGGACACAGCCCGGCCGCCCAAAAATCCGTCTGCCTATCTCTTCCGCTAAGTCCAGCTCCTTACGGAGCCGTTCGTTGGTTGCGCCGACGTTCGGGTCGTGGGTCACACCTACCCGCAGGTAACCACGGCGCCTGATCGCTGCAATCGTCCGTCCGCTGACGGTCGAGACTTCCCCGGTCGCCCCGGCTACAACCGCGTTTACCAAACCCAATAAATCCGGCTCGCCCCGGGCGACCCCAACCGAAATCTTTCTTTGGGCCAACTCTTCGTTCAAGATTTCCAGAGAAGGCGCCAATCCCACATGAGCGATCCTGGTTTCGTCCGCAATGAATCCATCGATCCATTTTGCTTCCAATGCTTCGAGGCCGTTGTGATGTGTCGCGAATGGCCGAGGAAGTGCCCCGGGCGCCAGGCGGGCAAGCGTTCGGTGAGCAACTGAACCGCGCACAAATCCGACCCGGTGACCGTTCAAAGCGGAGATCTCAGTGATCCCACTTCCTTTCCGAACAACCAGCCGTTCCGTGCTTTCATCATAAGAATGAGAGAAAGCGACCTTGCGCTCCCGGTCGCTGGTTGCGGCAAACTGCGCAATCACCAGATCAACCGACGTAGGCGGTCGTACGGGCGGCTCAGCTACCAGACGAGATCGCCGGTGAAACTGCCTTTCCGACCGGGTCCGGGTCGCCGCAAAATCGATGAACCACTGCAACGCCGACGGCAGTCCCAGCACAAACGGGTTAGCACCCACTTTAGCTGCCGGGTTCTTTTTCCGGATCGCTTCGCGGGCTAAATGGTGCCCTTTGAAAATATTTCTGATGAGCTGAGCCGCCCGATCCAACTGCATCGAGAGGGTGACGCCGGGACCACCGCCTGGTGGCATCAAATAGGTTTCCTGCCACCACGGCTTGACATACCCATAAACCAATAGATTGGGCTCGTTGAAAC
>JAFAVN010000458.1 GCA_019242435.1 Verrucomicrobiota bacterium
TTTTTTAAATCGGTTGATGTAGTCGTCATGGTGATTCTTGGCGGCATGGGCAGCACGATTGGCGTCGTCCTCGCCGCGATTCTGTTAACCGTCCTCCCGGAATTCCTGCGAGCTTTGGCACATACCGATTTCATCCCTGCGTTTCAGAGTGCTCTTGAGAGCGTGATTAAGATTCATTTGCCGCCACTCCAAGGGCTGTTGGAGAACCGACTTATCCTTTACTCGTTGTTGCTCATCATAATGATGCTGACCCGGCCCCAGGGTCTGTTTGGCGATTTAGCGGGGAGCAGAAAACGTGTGCCTTCCGCTCCAGCTAAGTAATGGTGCCCCTCCTGAAAATTGAGCGATGTACGATCCGATTTGGCGGATTAACCGCGGTCTCTGCATTCGACATGGCGATTGCCAATCGAGAGCTCGTCGGCTTAATCGGCCCGAATGGGGCAGGTAAGACAACGGTATTCAACATGGTAACCGGCGTTTATCAACCTACCGAAGGCACGATCCGCCTGAATGGTGAAGCGTTGAATGGCCTGAAGCCTTTTCATATCACTGCTAAAGGAATAGCGCGAACTTTCCAAAACATCCGGCTCTTTCCGTCGTTGACTGTCTTTGATAACGTGCGGGCCGCCTTCAACCTCCATCTAAAACACGGCCCTTTGCACGCGCTGACCCGGGGCCCAAAGTTCAAAGAGGAAGAATCGGCGATTGCTGAAAGGACAAAGGAATTGTTGCAGATCTTCCAGCTGGATCGAGTGCGCGACGTCATGTGCAAAAATCTGCCATACGGAGATCAGCGGCGCCTGGAGATTATTCGCGCGCTTGCCACTCAGCCGAGGCTTCTGCTGTTGGATGAACCGGCTGCCGGGATGAACCCTACGGAAAAAGTGACCTTGATGCGGCTAATCGAATTTATTCAGGAGAAGTTTGATATCTCAGTTCTCCTGGTTGAGCACGATATGAGAGTAGTGATGGGCATCTGCAAAAGGATCTATGTATTGGATCACGGCGTAGGGATTGCCGAGGGCACGCCAGAAGAGATTCGCCGTGATCCGAAAGTAATTCAGGCCTACTTGGGAGAGGAGCGTCCGGAGGTATGAGGGCAATCAGAAGCGAATCTTGAATTTGGAATATCGAATCTAGAATGAGAACCAACCAAGTATCTTTCCCTGCTTCAGCACCTTCGAAAATTCGAAATTCAAAATTCGAACTTCCTCTGGAAACGCGGTTCACCGTTTATGACTGATGGGCCTCCCTCATGTTAGAAGTGAGAGATCTCGAGGTCGCCTACGGCTCGATCACTGCGCTCCACAGGATCAGTTTGCGAGTTGAAAAAGGCAAAATCATCACCTTGATCGGTAGCAATGGGGCCGGCAAATCAACGACGTTGCGGGCGATTTCCGGGCTATTGCGAATCCGTGGTGGAGAAGTTTGGCTTGACGGTAAACAGATCACCAATCTGGCTCCGCACCTGATTGTCGCTCTGGGAATAACCCAAGTGCCGGAAGGCCGCATGATTTTTCCTAATCTGACCGTGATCGAGAATCTCCAGATGGGTGCTTATCGGCGGAAAGGAAATTTGAAGGCGGATTACGAATACGTGTATTCGATTTTTCCGATACTGGGAGAACGGGAGAAGCAGGTAGCCGGCACCCTCAGCGGCGGTGAACAACAGATGCTCGCGATCAGCCGCGCATTAATGAGTAAACCAACTTTTCTGATGTTGGACGAACCGTCGCTCGGCATTGCGCCCCTATTGGTCAGGACTATTTTTGAAAAAATCCTGGAGATCAATCGGCAGCTCGGGATCACGATTCTGTTAGTAGAACAGAATGCGAATCTGGCACTCGAGATTGCGGATTACGGTTACGTGCTCGAAACCGGCCGGGTTATTTTGGAAGATAGATCAGAGCATCTGAGAACGAACAGTATTGTGCGCGAGTCTTATCTGGGAGGCGCGTGATTGCGTTTGGCGTTCGGCGCGAGGGCTTGGGTGTGTAGAGGGCGGTTGGGCGCGAGCGCTTGGGTATGTAGGGCGGTTGGGCGCGCGGGATCGCCGCCCATCCTGGAGGGGAGCCGCTTTGTGGGCTTCGAACTCTACGAGTAGATAGCAGGCGGCTCCCGGGAGTGATCCAGAGGCTTGAGTCGACCCAGGGACTTTACGAACTCCTAGCCGCTAGGCCGATCGGCAGCTCATGGGTGGCTCGCGGGAGCCGCCTGCTCGTAAACCGAAAGAGCCTAGCGACCTACAAAGCGGCTCCCCTCCAAGGATCGGCAGGCAATACCGCCCGCCCACGGGCCTATACACCAAACCGCCAAACGCCAAACGCCGAACGCCCCTAGATTCTCAATCCCAACTCCTATATCCTTTCAACCATGGCTCGCGAGTATCAACTGAAGCGTCTACCGACGGTCTCGAGTAGCACGACCGATTACAAAGCAGAGCTGAATGAGCAGCAGTACGCAGCGGTGACCTCAGGTCCCGGGCCGGCCTTGGTTTTGGCGGGAGCGGGTAGCGGCAAAACGCGCACGCTAACCTATCGAGTCGCTTGGTTGTTGGATAACGGCGTAGAGCCGGAATCCATCCTTTTGCTGACCTTTACCAATAAAGCCGCCCGCGAAATGCTGGCTCGGGTACAGTCTTTGCTTCCCATGGAAACGCGAGCGATCTGGGGTGGGACCTTCCATTCGATCGGTAACCGTTTGCTCCGCCGCCACGCCTCTGAAGTTGGATTCCGTCCCGGCTTTTCTATCATGGATCGTGAGGACCAGGAGGACCTTTTGTCCGCCGTCGTAGCCGGCTCAGAAATTGATACTGGCCAGATCCGATTCCCTACCGGAGAAGTGCTAGGGGATATCTTCAGTTTTGCCATCAACACCAATCGGCCGCTAAAACAGGTTATCGCTGAGCGGTATAGGCGCTTTACGCCGCTCACCGGTCAAATCCACTGGGTGCAGAAACGGTACGAAGAGCGGAAACGGTCAGCCAACGCCATGGATTTTGACGATCTACTCGTGAAGGTTGTGGAACTTTTTAAGCAAAAGCCGGATATCGCCGAGCACTACCAAGGGTTTTTCCAATTCATTTTGGTCGATGAATATCAGGATACGAATCGGCTCCAGTCCGAGTTTATTGACTTGCTGGCAGCACGACATCATAGCGTGATGGTAGTTGGTGACGACGCCCAATCGATCTACTCCTGGAGGGGCGCCAATTATCAGAACATCCTCGATTTCCCAAAGCGATATCCCAATGCCGCAATTTATCGGATCGAGACAAATTATCGCAGTGTTCCCGAGGTATTGGAGCTAGCGAATGCTGCGATCCGCCCTAACGAACGGCAGTTTACAAAGGTCCTAAGGGCGAACCGGGGGAGCAACGCGATCAAACCGGCCTTGGTGCCGTTATACGACAATAACCAGCAAGCTGCCTTCGTTGCACAGCGGCTTCTGGAGTTGCGAGATGAAGATATCGACCTGAACGATATGGCGGTACTCTACCGCGCCCATTTCCAATCGTTAGAGTTGCAATTAGCTCTGACCCGATTCGGTATTCCTTTTTCAATCACCAGCGGTCTTCGTTTTTTTGAGCAGGCGCATATCAAAGATGTTGCGGCGTTCATGAAATTCGTTACGAACCCGGCTGATGAAGTCGCTTTTAAACGAATGGTGCGGCTTCTGCCGGGGATAGCCGCCAAGACGGCCGAGAAGCTGTGGCAGCATATTTCAGCAGTCCCTTCGGAGACCAGAGCTACTTTTGGCCGATGGCTGAGCGGCGCCAAGGTTCCACCTAAATCGGGGAAAGCATGGGAACAATTACAGTACACGTTGGACGAGATCGCGCCGGAAATGAAGCCGATCGCACCTTCGGATATGATCCGGAGCATTCTGGAGGCGATTTACGACGAATATTTGCAGGCAAAATATTCGAATCACGATCAAAGACGGGAAGACTTGACGACGTTGCAAACCTTTGCCCGGACGTTCCAGGAATCGGTGGAATTCTTGAGTCAGCTGTCCCTCATGGCAACCGGAGAGACCGAGCAGGTTGCTGATCAGGACGAGGACGAAGAACGGGTTGTCCTTTCGACCATTCACCAAGCAAAGGGTCTCGAATGGCGGGTGGTATTTATTGTCTGGCTAACAGAGGGGATGTTTCCCAGCGCGCGATCCCTTGATACCATCGACAGCATTGAAGAGGAACGTCGGCTCTTCTATGTGGCAATCACTCGAGCAAAGGACGAGGTGTATCTTACTTACCCGGCAATTTGGCCAAACGGAAATTTGGATCAAAGGGTGCAGCGCCCTTCCCGCTTTTTGCAGGACATCCCAAAAGAGCTGTTAGAAGAATGGCGAGTAGGGTGGTAGAGGAAGAGTTCATATTTTTTGGGGTAACGGGACAGCGCCTGCATCGCTGATCCATGCAGGCGCCGTTTTAGAGTGATGCAGGTTAAATGGTATATTCGAGGCGTTTACACTCCGGTTGTTGGTGATCTCTGGAACAACCAGGAGTTTTTCTCGCGCGTCGAAGCTCATCTTCGAAAAAACGCTGTCGGGCCGACAGACCAGGTTGATCGTCTTATTGATCTCGTCCGAGTCTTCCTGATCGGAGTGCGTACCCGCCGCGTCCAATGCCCGCATTTTCTCGATCTCCGCTCATTCAATGATCATGCCGGCGCTTTCGCGACGGCCGCCGATGAATCCATTCGTGCCCTGGTCACCGAGGCAAAATCGGCCGGGCCGCCCCAGTTTGACGCGGTGATCGGCGTTTCCAGTGTTGGCCAGATTCTACCGGGCATTGCTGACCGGCTGGCAACCGCATTGGGGGGACAGGTCGCCACTAATGCCCTGCTGCTTGATATAGGCAATGGAGGTTGTACTGCCAGTTCACGGGCCCTCCAACTCGCATTCACCCTGGGCGACCGCCGTCGGAATCTGTTGATCGCCGTGGTCGAACCCACGTCAACCCTGGCTGATCCACTTGCTTTGGATCGGCCAAATTGGCAGGGCATCTGTACTTTTGGCGATGGAGCTGCCGGCATCTGGCTCTCGACCGAAGGCGAGGGTGCCCTGGCCGAGTTGGGCCCGATCATTTCGTCCCATCGCGGAGATGCCGATTTGATCCGGTGGGAATACACGTCGAGCTATTATCGGTTTGGAGTTTCCGACTTCGAAGGATTTGATCGGAAGGTGCGAGCCGGAATGCTGGCAGCGCTTTCCGAAATTGACTGGCGGGACAGCAAAGACAGCTTGTGGGCGATTCATCCCGCGGGAATGATGTTGCTATTAAGTGTCGCCAAGCGGATCGGTCTTGACCGGACTAGAATGGAGCCGTCAATTCGCCATTTTCGGGCTTTCTCCAACATGAGCAGCGCGAGTATCCTGCACATTTTGAGGGACCTTTTGGACGAAGCGCGGGCCGCACAGCCAATCCGTTGGCTTTCTATGGGAGCCGGGTTCCACGTTGTTTATGGTAATTGTACCAAGCTGCTATGATTGATCGACAAGCGGTTCTGGAAGCCATCAAGGAATTTGTATTGGCTCATTTTCCTTCGGTGCCGGTTGACCGGTTGGAGACACTCCGTGCCGGCGACGTGGTTCAGCAGAGCCTCGAACTCGTGGAATTAATCCTTCATCTGGAGGAAAAACTGGGGATCGAAGTGAATATCAACGAGCTCGGTGAGAACCTTATTACGGAAAATTTTGGGGTCCTGGCGGACGAATTGGTGCGCAGCGAGGTAGGACGGGTGAGCGGTGGAAAGTGAGAAGTGATTGGCGATTAGCGACACCGGTTAGTCTCCCTCGTTCACACGAATAATCTCTTGCACCCAAGAACTTATCCTTTATCTTCCTGACTCCCGAATTATGGCCACGAGTGACAACATTGATCTTAGCGCGTTTCGGTTGCACGATAGTGATACCGGCAGCGCCGACGTCCAAATCGCACTTTTGACCCACAGGATCAACCAGCTTACAGATCATTTGAAGGGTCATCGTAAAGATCATTCTTCGCGCCGAGGCCTCTTAAAGCTGGTTGCCACCCGCAGAAGCCTTTTGGATTACTTAAAACGTACTCAACAGGATCGTTATAAGGCCGTTATCGAGAAGCTCAATTTGCGAAAGTAGTATTTTTCGCCGGGGGAAAGCAGACGCAGCCTGAAGATCGATTGTTTGCTGGTGCTGGCCAAAACCCGCATAGACCGCTTAAAACGCTTGGAGCAGGGTGTCTGCGAGTCTGGTTGGTCAATACCCGGGCTTTCTTACGGTCAAAAACCGAGTATTCTTTTGCATGGTCGGATGTTTCAAGCCATGCGTCGCACGAAGGACGACATCGAGTTTGGCGTCCTGAAACCTCTCTTCGGCAGATGCCGGAGAGCAATCTTAACAAGTTCCTTCGACTGGTCCCCTGCTTGGAGGCCTTGATCTTAGGTCTGAGTCTCGGATTATCCGGGATTCAGACCTACGAGCAATGGCCCGCGTAGTCGATCATTCGAAGGTTCAATTTCGAAATGATAGCTAAAGTCTCAAAAACAATCGGCTCGGGTGATCTCACCATCGAGACCGGCAAACTGGCAAAATTGGCTGATGGTTCCGTCACGGTACGTTCCGGAGAAACCTTAATCCTGGTTGCGGCTGTATCCGCGACCGAGGTAAAGGAAGGCCAAGATTTTTTCCCGCTTACTGTTGACTACCGGGAGAAAGCGGCAGCGGTCGGTAAATTCCCAGGTGGTTACTTCAAGCGAGAAGGCCGACCGACGGAAAAGGAAACTCTGACATCGCGCATGACGGACCGCCCACTGCGGCCGTTATTCCCCAAAGGATACTTTTATGACACCCAGGTGATCAGCGTCCTGTTAAGTGCGGACGGCGAGAATGATCCGGATATTCTCAGCATCAACGGAGCGTCTGCCGCTCTCTGCGTCTCCGACATTCCGTTTGCCGGGCCGATCGGTGCCGTGCGCATAGGCCGGGTTGATGGACAATTCGTAGTCAATCCGACGCACAGCCAAAGGCAGCTGAGCGATCTCGATCTCGTGTACGTGGGAAATCAGACGGACGTGGTGATGATCGAAGGTTCGGCTGATGAGATTTCCGAGGAGGAATTCATCAAGGCCCTCGATTTTGCGCAGGGATTCGTTCGAGAAATCATCGCCATGCAGAATGAGCTCACAGCGACAGCCGGGAAAACGAAGCGGCAACCCGAACTTCTGACGGTCCGCGACGAGCTCCTGGAGATCGCCTACCAAGTCGCTGGTGACCGGATCGAAGCTGCTCTGTACACCCAGGGCAAGGTTGCTCGCAATAAAGCGGTGATGGCGCTTAGCTCGGAAGTCAAAGAAGCCGTCCTTGCGAAATATCCGGATGCTACTCCTTTCGAAATCTCGCAGGCATTCGATTACCTGCAGAAGAAGGCATTTCGTATCACTACCCTTGACCGGAAAACGCGTTGCGATGGTCGTGGCTTCCTTGATATCCGCCCATTGACTGCTGAGGTTGGGCTATTGCCTCGGTCGCACGGGTCCGCATTATTCCAGCGTGGTGAAACCCAGGCGGTAGCGTTGGCGACGCTGGCTTCTTCCGAAGAGGCACAAATGCTCGATGCGTACACCGGTGGCGAACTCAGTAAGCGGTTCATTCTGCACTATAATTTCCCGCCCTTTAGCGTCGGCGAAACCGGCCGGGTAGGCAGTACCAGCCGTCGTGAGATCGGCCATGGTGCATTGGCGGAGCGTTCGATCGCACCCGTGATTCCGTCTGAAACCGCTTTCCCGTACGCTATTCGGGTGAGCAGTGAAGTCATGGAATCAAACGGCTCAACCTCGATGGCCACCGTGTGTGCCGGCGTGATGGCACTCATGGACGCCGGAGTGCCTATTAGAAAACCGGTGGGGGGAATTTCGGTCGGTTTGGTGACGGAGTATGAAGGTGAGTCGTTGAAGCGATACGCGACCTTGACCGACATCATCGGGTCCGAAGACCATTTTGGAGACATGGACTTCAAACTTTGTGGAACCAGGGAGGGCATCACCGGCTTTCAACTCGACCTGAAGTTGCCGGGGATTTCTAATGCCATCATGACCGAGGCCATCCATCAGGCGCGTGATGCTCGGATGAAAGTCTTGGACGTGATGCACGAAGCGATCACCGCGCCGCGCAAGG
>JAFAVN010000251.1 GCA_019242435.1 Verrucomicrobiota bacterium
GCCGATCGTAAAGCACCAGCGGGTGAAGATTGCCATCTCCGGCATGGAAAACGTTGGCCACCCTTATTTTGGCCTCTTTGCCAAGACGTTCTATTTCGGTCATAAGCCTTGGTAACGCCGTGCGTGGGATCACCCCATCCTGGACGATGTAATTTGGCGAAATACGTCCAACTGCAGCAAACGCCGCTTTTCGACCTTTCCACACCACCGCGCGTTCTGCGTCCGTCTGCGCCACCCGGATTTCGCCGGCTCCGCATTTTCGGCAGATTTGCTCGACCTGGACCATCAAAGCTTCCACTTCCGCGGCGGGGCCGTCGAGCTCCACCAACAGTAGGCCGCCGCAGTTCGGGTAGTTGGCATGCACCGCAGCCTCGGCCGCTTGGATAGCCAGGTTATCCATCATTTCGATGGCGGCGGGCAACATGCCGGCCGCAATGATGCCGCTCACCGCGGCTCCAGCTTCGCTGGTGGAGTCAAATGCGGCCAACAATGTCTGGATGCATTCAGGCCGTTTCACAATTCGCAAGATAACCTTCGTAGCAATGCCGAGTGTGCCTTCCGAACCCACAAACACTCCGGATAAATCGTAGCCCGGCCTATCGAGCGTCTTACCGCCGAGATGCGCCAGCGAGCCGTCCGGAAGCACCACCTCCAGACCCAATACGTGCGTGGTCGTAAACCCGTACTTCAGACAATGCGCGCCGCCGGAATTTTCCGCCACATTGCCACCGATACTGCAGACTGATTGCGACGAGGGATCGGGCGCGAAGAAGAATCCGTGCGGCGCCACTCGCTCCGTCACCTGCAAATTGATTACGCCAGGCTCAACTACTACCCGGGCGTTTTGCAGGTCCACTTCCAGGATCCGGTTCATACGCGCCACACTGATTACGACCCCATTCTCCACGGGCAAGGCGCCGCCGCTCAAACCCGTGCCCGAACCGCGTGCCACAAAAGGAATATGCTCGCGATGGCAGATTTTTACGATCTGCTGCACTTGTTCCGTCGAGCGAGGAAGCAATACCGCCTGGGGCATGACTCGGAAATTTGTGAGCCCGTCGCATTCGTAGGTCTTCAATTGTTCCTGCGAAGTGATCAGGCCGTCTCCAACGATAGAGCGGAACTCCTGAAGAATGCGTTTATCCACGAATTGTCTGGTTTAGCCCGGTTGCGTTTTTCGGGGGCGGGGCAACCAGGTTCAGGCTAGTGTCACTGGAGATAAACGTCAACCGCGTGGGATCAGGAAGACGAAGTCGCCGGTCGGGCGCTAATCCACGTGGGATCGGAACTGGCCTTTATCCTGAACTCAGCACGATTGTTCCACCAGCAAGAACCCGAGCGCTGAAGCCTCGGACCTAGTCGCTCTAGTCTTATATGCGTCCATTCGCGGTCCAATATGACCTGTATAGACTTATATGACCTATGTGTCCTATTTCGGATGGCAAGACGCAGCAGCTCGCTCTCGCTGGTGGCATAATTTCTCGGCGAATCGCTAGCGTTTTGGCCCGAAGCTCCCAGAATGACAAATGACAGATGACAAATACAGGGCGTTCCACGAGAAGTCCGCCGTCCCTGATCTTTTGGCGGTATACGGCACGCTGCGACGACGCGACCTATGGCGCAACCTTCCCCGAGCCGCGCCCAAACTTCACTTCCTTGGCTCAGGGCTCATCAGAGGACGCCTCTTTTGGCAGGGCCGCTTTCCAGCGCTTGTCCGAGAGTATGGAATCACTAACGTTGAAGTCTATCGGGTAATCGATCCATCGGTTTGGCTCGACTTGGATGCGTACGAGGGTTTTTGTCCGGAACATCCCGCGAGTTCGTTGTTTCAGCGTGAACCGGTACGCCTTTTTTTATCCGGGTGGCTCGTTTGGGTTTATGCGCTCAACCCGGCTATTCCGAAGGGAGCCCAACTAGCCTGCATTTCTCACGAAAGTACAGCGCAGGCCATTGCCGGATCGGCTTCTGTGAGCAATGCAGGCTAACGATGGAATGGAACGGCAGGCCCGGCCCAGAGCGGGTCCGGAACAAAAGATCCATAGCCCCTCAAACCTTTGCCCCAGCTGTAATCGAATTCCATTTCGCCATGGATCTCTAAGTGCTTCTCGGGTGCTTGCAGCTCAGTATCTTTAGAGAAGTCAGGTACGCTGGCAGTTGCGCTCAATGCAGGTCGACGGATGACTTGAGGTTCCACGACGGCGCCACCGGGTAGCACGACTGCATAAAAGGTCTCGTTTTTTCCACGACCGGGCACGGTCAGAGCAACGAGCCAAAAGTGCACCGGCATCGAACGCTGCTGAATTTCAGTGAACCCCGGCACACGAAGCCCATAGTAAGGTGTTGCCCAGGAGATCGCGGTCTTCAGCGCTTTTTCCTGATTAACCATGGAAGCCCCCGGGACAACCGTCGCCTCGAAACGATACACCGTCTCCTGACCGCTCGGATCGACATGCCGATCCTGGAACAGGAGGGCCGCTCCCGCTGGACTGACTATGATGAGCGTAGCCAAAAAAGCCAATAACCAGCGCATGCTCGAGATTAGCAGCCGCACGGCAAATCCTCTAGCGCAAATTATCGGGTACATGGGCCGGTCTCTCGCTTGCCACACGCCGCGGGCTCGCCTACCTATTTCTCGCTCAACAATCCTCTCAGCACGTATGGCAAGATGCCCCCGTGCCGATAATAATCGACCTCGATGGGAGTATCGATCCGGAGGATCAGGTCAACCGTTTCGGCCCCCCCATCTTTCCTCTGGATTTTCAGTGGCAATTTCTGGCGGGGCTTTATCTGGTTGCTGAGCCCGCTGATGCTGTAGACTTCCGAGCCATCCAAATTCAGCGACTGCACACTAACACCTTCCGGAAATTGCAAAGGCAGTATTCCCATCCCAACCAGGTTGGAGCGATGAATTCGTTCGAAGCTCTGCGCGACCACCGCTCTTACTCCCAGCAGAAGTGTGCCCTTGGCCGCCCAGTCACGACTTGAGCCTGTTCCGTATTCGTGGCCTGCAATCACGACCAGCGGCACTCCCTCTTCTCGATAACGCACGGCAGCATCATAAATGGGCAGCTGCTCTCCGGATGGATAGTGAATAGTAACTCCGCCTTCGACACCGGGAACCATCAAATTCTTGATCCGAACATTCGCAAAGGTGCCTCGAGTCATTACCAGATCATTACCCCGCCGGCTGCCGTAACTGTTGAATTCGATCGGTTTGACGCCGCGGCTAATCAAGTATTGGCCGGCGGGCGAGCTCGCTTTGATGGCACCGGCCGGGGAAATGTGGTCGGTCGTGACCGACTCCCCAAAAATGCCTAGGGGCCGGGCGTTGCCGATCTCTTCGATATCTCCCACTCTGGTCGAGAACTCAGCAAAATAAGGCGGGTCATGGATGTAGTTGCTGTTTTCGTCCCACTGATAAACGACGCCGGTTGTCGCCGGGATCTCGTTCCATTTGGGATTCTGCTCAGCAAAATCAGAATAGAGCTTCTGGAAAACCTCGGGCGAAAGAGCGGAAACCATGGCATCGCGCACTTCTGCCAAGGTCGGCCAGAGATCGCGCAGATAGACATCCTTTCCTTCTTTATCCCTGCCGAGCGGCTCCCGCGTCAGGTCAATATCGACCTTCCCCGCCAGGGCAAAGGCAACCACCAAAGGAGGCGACATGAGGAAATTCGCTTTGATACTCTGATGCACGCGAGCCTCGAAATTCCGATTCCCGGAGAGGACCGAGGCCGCCACCAGATCTTTTTCGGTGATCGCGTGCTCGATATTAGGATGGAGCGGACCCGAGTTACCGATACAGGTAGTACAACCGTATCCGACGATATTGAACCCGAGACGATCCAGGAAGGGCTGTAACCCGGTTTTGGCCAGATAATCGGTTACCACTCGCGACCCTGGAGCCAAAGAAGTTTTGACGGCCGGGTTAACCGTCAAACCGTGCTCTACCGCTTTTTTCGCCAGCAAACCGGCAGCCAACATCACGCTGGGATTACTGGTATTTGTGCAACTGGTGATTGCAGCAATCAATACACTGCCGTGGCCGACCGGTGCGCTTTTTTCTTCGGCCTGAGACGGCTGCTGCCCATTCACATCTACCGTCACCGTTTCGCTGAAACTGTCCGCGCTCTTTCCATAACCGCCCTCCTTGGCAGGCTTACTGAACAGTTCCCGGAAACTGGTGCCGAGATGATTCAAAGCGATGCGGTCCTGCGGCCGTTTCGGGCCGGCGACGCTCGGCTCCACCGTGGACAAATCCAACTCCAGGTCGACGCTATAATCGATCTGACCTTTCTCCGGCATCCCAAAAAGCTGTTGCGCTTTGAAATATTGTTCGAATCGCTGGACGACCTCTTCGGTGCGGCCGGTAAGGCGTAAGTAGTTGACCGACTCTGCATCGACCGGGAAAAATCCCATCGTGGCCCCATACTCCGGGGCCATATTGCCAATGGTTGCTCGATCCGGTAAGGGCAACGACGCTGCACCTTCGCCGTAAAACTCTACAAATTTCCCGACCACTTTGGCAGCCCGGAGCATCTGGGTTACCCGCAGAGCCAGGTCGGTCGCGGTAACTCCTTCTTTCAACTTGCCGAAGAGGTGGACGCCTACCACTTCGGGTGTCAGGAAGTAAACCGGTTGTCCCAGCATTCCCGCCTCGGCTTCGATCCCGCCCACGCCCCAACCGACGATTCCCAGGCCATTGATCATGGTGGTATGCGAATCGGTTCCAACCAAGGTATCGGGATAACAAAGCTCTTCGTCGCTTGAGAAGGAACTGGTTACCCCCTTGGCCAGATATTCGAGGTTTACCTGGTGCACAATTCCGATCCCGGGCGGTACCACTTTGAAGGTGTCAAAGGCTTGTTGTCCCCATTTCAGGAATTCATAACGCTCACGATTACGCTTGAACTCGTAATCGAGATTCAGGCTCAGGGCTTCCGGTGAACCGGCAAAGTCAACCTGAACCGAATGATCCACCACCAAGTCCACCGGCACCAATGGCTCGATCAATTTGGGATCCTGATTTAAAGCAGCCACCGCGCCACGCATGGCCGCCAGATCCACCAGCAACGGCACTCCGGTGAAATCCTGAAGAACGATCCGAGCTACAATAAAAGGGATCTCCTTATTGGCCGGATGTTTGGCGTTCCACTGCGCTAAATTAATGACATCTTTTTCCGTGATCTTTTTGCCATCACAATTTCTGAGCACGGATTCCAGCACGATCCGAATGCTGACCGGAAGCCGGGAAATTTTCCCGACGCCGCTCTCTTCGAGTGCCGGGAGCGAATAAAACTTTGCCGTTTTGCCTTGGCCGTATTGAAAGGACCGAACCGTTTGAGCAGGTGACATCTCTATGCCAACTCCTTCAATTTCTGTTCGATCGCTTGAAAGTCAGGCAACTCTTTCGGGTTATCGGAGCTTTCAGAGTACTGGATCATCCCGTTGCGATCGATAACAAACGCCGATCGTTTAGCTACTCCGTGAAGCGGAAGATTGGAGTTTGGCAAGAAGCTTTCATAAGCGACACTGTACGCTTCAGCCACCGAATGATCGTAATCACTCAAAAGAGGAACTTTGATGTTTTCTTCCTTCGCCCATGCCTCCTGGGCGAATGGGCTGTCTCCGCTGATCCCGTAAACGGTGGCATTGAGCTTTTCGTAACCACTGAGCCCGCCCGAAAGACTACACATCTCGGAGGTACAGACACTGGTAAATGCTGCCGGAAAAAAAAGGAGAACCGTATTTTTTTTGCCGAAATTGTGGCTGAGCCTGATGAGTTTGACACCCTCTGCGTTCTTCGAACTGAGGGCGAAATCAGGAGCCTTTGAGCCGACTGGGAGTGCCATATTCTCTGAAAGTAGAATCTCGAATCGAGATTCAGCAATTGAAATATAGAAAGCTGGACTGGGGGGTCAACAACCGTTCGCCGTTTGGCGTTCGGAGTGTGGACGAAACGGACGTAGTGGACAGGGCAGACGACTACAGGAGAGGGCGTCGTCATCGTGACGGCAATTCGCGAGACCCAGGAGCAGATCTGCCTCAGCCCCTCCTGGATCCTAGCTCCTAACTCCTCGCTAAAGACACCGCACCCCGGCAGAATCCAGCGCCTTCCGCAAAGTGTCGATGTGGGCTTGGTCGCGTGTCTCGACTATACAGCTGACTTGCACCGCGGAGACAGGGGCCTGGCAAAAGGTGCGATCGTGGTTGATCTCTTTAACGCTCGCGCCGGTGGACGCGATCACCTGAGTGAGCGCCGCCAGGCCGCCCGGTCGATCGCTGATAATCGCGATAAACCGAAAGAGCCGCCCATCGGCAACCAATCCGCGCTCGATCACTCGATTGAGAACACCGGGATCAATGTTACCGCCGCAGAAAGGCAGCGCAACCCGTTTACCACGTAGATCCGGGAGTTTGTCGCTCAGGAGCGCTGCCAACGTGGAAGCAGCTGCGCCTTCCACTACGCTTTTCTCCAACTCCAGGATCCGCAGGATCGCCAAGGCGATCTCGTTTTCGGTAACTGAGATAAACCGGTCCACAACTTCGCGAGCGATCACAAAGGCGTTCGCGCCGACTGCGGGAACGGCTAAGCCATCGGCGAGAGTAGCGGCGTTCTCGACCAGGACAGGCTTTCCCGCCGCCATAGCGGCAGCAAAGCTCGGCGTGTTCTCAGCTGCTACGCCAATCACCTTTACCGCCGGCTTCAGAGATTTCACGGCAAGCCCGATTCCTGCCACCAGTCCTCCGCCACCGATAGGCACCAGTATGGCTTCCAGATCCGGAACCTGATCTAAAATTTCCAGGCCCATTGTGCCCTGACCCGCGATGATGTCCCAGTCATCATATCCATGGATATAAGTCAGCCGGTTTTCCTGGGCCAATTGATCGGCCCGACTTCGCGCTTCGGCGAAACTGTTTCCTTCCACCACAACGCGAGCGCCCAATCGTTGGCAGGTTGTGATCTTGATCAAAGGAGCATGCTCGGGCATCACTACGGTAACCGGGACGTCCAAGAGCTTGCCATGATAGGCGAGGCCGAGCGCGTGGTTTCCCGCCGATGCCGCCACCACACCGAACCGCCGTTCCTCTTCGCTTAGCAAAAGCAGCGCATTTCGTGCGCCGCGCTCTTTAAAGCTGCCCGTCCGCTGCAGATGATCGAGCTTGCAAAAAATATCCAAGCCCAAGATGTCTGACAGGGGCTCAGAACGCGGGCATGGCGAATAGTAAATTCCGCTCTTGATCCGGCGTTTAGCTGCTTGGATCTCGGAAAGCGAAAGCATGTCGCTGCGAGCATATAGGAGAGGCGAGCGGTAATCTACATTCTATGAATCACGAATCGGACTGAGACTTACGCGTTCTAGATTACCATTCGCATCTCCTATATGCTCGAAGCGACATGCGGAATCCGGTTAGCCAGATTGCCGATTTCGACGGAGCATGGTCGCTGGAAGCGGTTGAGACGGATCGCATCCTCGATTTCCGCGCCTGGGGTCCAAAGCTTCGTTACTGTACGCCCACAACGGTTATCGGATCATTCTTCGAAGCGGTCCGGGACCAACTGACGCCGTTTACACTTTATGGCTCCGGTGATTTTCATCATTTGACAGCGCTCTGGCTGCGACCAATCTCGCGGCCCTTTATTCTGGTTTCTTTCGATAACCATCCCGATTGGGACACGCGACCTCCGCGCTGGTCCTGCGGCACTTGGATAAGCCGAGCATTGGAGTCATCGCTGGTGACTGGAGTCTCGATCTGGGGCTGCGCGAATTTTGAGCTGAATCCGCCGCATCGCTGGTTCGCGAACCATCGGGCACTACGCTCCGGACGTCTGCAAGTCTGGCCGTGGATCGAGCGGTTCGGCGCCTCCGCTCGCCGTCGCTGGCCCGGAATCACTGCGGAGAATTGGAAAGAAAAGTTCGCCGCATTCGCGCTCAAGCTCGGTGGTTCGGATGTTTACGTGACGATCGACATGGATTGCCTCAAGCCGGAGACGGCGGTCACGGACTGGGAACAGGGATTGTTTACTCCCGAAGACCTCGTCTGGGCGCTTATTAGGCTCAGGGAATCGGCCACGATCGTCGGAGGCGATATCTGCGGCGCGCACTCACCGGCTGATTATGCCCGGTGGACTCAGCGGTTCATCGCTCGCATTGACCACCCGAAAAAGCAGGTCCCGGATCTCGCAGAAGCGCGCGCGCTCAATTTACGGGCTGTGAAAGCCATTTGGCCGGCGTTGACAGGTAAGTGATGGTGGATGCTGAAATAGTCCTTTAATCCGGACGTGTCATGTACGGAGCGGCTGCCGAGCCCCATCCAAGTAGTGATCCCGACGCAATGTTTACCGGGAGAAGCGGCTCGGCAGTCTAAAGGTATTTTTATCGATTCTGAAGAAAGCCGCGGGCTCCGTGCCGTTCCAGGTCTTAAGAGGCCTCCCGTTCTCCTCTCGATTTAACCCTCCGGCGACCGATAGAGATTCTTCAGCTCTTCTTTTGCCCGCTCCAGGACCTCAGCGACCTTCCCTTCTCGTTCGTGATCGCCGTCAGCCCACCTGGCGGCTCGGAAAGTTGCCTTGATCAGAGATCCTAGCGGCCGAAAAAAGGCGAACGCTTCCGGACCCATCCATTGACCCCAATCGCCCCAGCTTTCCGCTCGCGCCCAGATCCGATCAACGGTCTCTTTCTCCCGTTCGAGCTCTTCTACGCCGGCCGGGGTTAACCGGTAAACCTTTCGACCCTCCTGCTGCTCGGAAACAATCAGGCCTTCGTCTTCGAGTTGTTGCAGGGTCGGATACACGGTCCCGGCGCTGGCTCGATAAAGACCTCCGGAGCGATCGGTCAATTCCTTGATCAATTGATAACCGTGCTTTGGAGAATCTTTCAGCAGTGACAGAATCGCGAGGCGCACCTCACCAAACTCGAAAAATCTGGCCCGGGGCCCTCCCGGCATTCCCGACCAAGGGCCGGATTCCTCCCAACCCCGCCAGCCATGCCAATGTTTCCAGCGGCCGCGCATAGAGTCGCGATGCTCATCCCGACAGCAGCCGTAACGTTTGAAGAACCTGGATGGTGGCCCACCGGCAAAAGCGGCTTTCATCGGGCCGTAAACGAAAAGATCATGGAAATAATCGCGGAATTTCATACGAATTATATATCGTACGATATATGTCGCGATATTCCCTTGTCAAATCCAAACAAGATCTAAACTGAGATCACAATTTTCCCGAAATGGGCCCCACTTTCCAGATGCCGGAACGCATCGGGGGCTTCACTGAACGGAAAGACTCGGTCGATAATCGGCCTGATCCGGTTCTGGGTCAGCGCACGGTTCATCTGCAAGAACATCGCGCGGTTGCCTACGTAGATGCCAAAGACGCTTAACCCCTTTGGCACGATCGAGAAAATCTCGGTCGGAGTCTCTCTTCCAGATAGGATGCCGATCAATCCGATCTTGCCGTTGAAGCCGCAAGCACGAACTGATTCCTGAAAAGTGCCCGCTCCACCAACTTCGACCACATGATCGATGCCGTCCCCACCCGAAAGCCGAGCTGCTTCCTTCCCCCACGCCGGCGTGGTTTTGTAATTGATCGTCTCATCCGCACCCAACTCGCGAGCGCGTTGCAGTTTTTCGTCGCTGCTTGATGTGATGACGGCTTTGGCGCCTGCGGCCTTAACAAATTGAAGTCCGAAAATCGAGACTCCTCCGGTACCCAGGAGGAGTACTGACTCACCAGCGGTCAGGCCCCCACGCACAAACAACGACTGCCAAGCCGTTAATGCTGCACACGGCAATGTGGCTCCCTCCTCGAACGAATATCCCTCAGGTAGATCCACGAGACCCTTTTCATCGAATAGCACTAGCTCCGAAAGAACGCCATCGATCTGGCCGCCGAGAGCGCTTCGATGATACTCGGCCCTGAATTTCCCTTCATCCCATGCCTGAAAAAAGCAGCCGGCGACCCTATCTCCCGGGTTAAATTGGGAAACCCGCGAACCCACTGCCAACACTTCACCCGCGCCGTCGGAACAAGGAATTCGGCCGGGCTTTGGAGACCTGTCGTACAGACCGCGCAATACGACCAAGTCACGGTAATTCAACGAGACCGCGCGGATGCGAACGAGGACCTGGGAATCCCCTGGCTTTGGATCCGAATGATCGACAAGGTGAAGCCCCCCGGCATCACCGAATGACTGTATTTCGTAGGCTTTCATAGAAGTAGGACACTAGGAGCTAGCCCTAAATCGAACCGCAGCTCTCGGCTTTCCCGTCCCCAGGCGAACTGGATCGTTTCTTCGGTCTGCTCGAAACCGACAGATTTATAGATCGAAATCGCACGCCCCAAGCCATCGACCGTCCAGAGGAATACCTTTTGAAAGCCGGCTTCACGACAGTATTGAACCGAATCTTCGACGAGCCAGCGACCAAGACCTGAGCCACGAACGGATTTATCGGCGAATAAAAGCCGCAATTGAGCGATATCGTCCGGTAGCTCGCAGATCAGGACCGATCCGACAACCTGGTTCCCCTTTTTTGCCAACCAGGCTTTCGAGCGTCCCGGCCTTTCGTTTAATATGAAGTCGCTGGCAATACGAGCGCAATAAGCTTCGTGAACCGGGCTGAATCCGTAATCCTGATAGTTCTGGAGGCCATGAATCAGGATCAGCTGCCCAAGTTCCCCGGGCTCGAAACTGTGGCTAACTGAGATACCGGCTTCGACCAGTTTTTGCGGGATCGATCGAGTGATCATACGATCGCCCGCACCACTCCGCCGTCTACTCGCAAAGCGGCTCCGTTGGTTGCGGAAGCCAGGGGACTGCAAACATAGACGACGAGATTAGCGACCTCCTCGCACGAAGCGAATCGCTTCAGAAGACTCGACGGCCGTACTTTCTCGAAAAACAATTTTTCAAATTCTTCCACTGTCTGATTGTTATCTTTCGCCAACTTTGAGACGAAATCAGTGACCCCCTCGGACGCGGTAGGCCCAGGCAATACGCTGTTTACGGTAACGCCCGTCCCGACGGTTAGCTCGGCTAGTCCTCGCGCGACCGCCAGCTGCGCGGTCTTAGTCATACCGTAATGGATCATCTCGGCCGGGATCTGGAGAGCGGACTCGCTCGAAATGAATACAATACGACCCCAGTCTCGTTTCAGCATCCGAGGTAAAAGACCCCGTGACAACCGGACACCGCTAAGAACGTTAACCTCAAAGAACCGTCTCCAGTCGTCATCCGGGATCTCCGTAAACGGCTTAGGTTCGAAGATCGAAAGATTATTAACCAGTATCTCAATATCAGGAAAACGCCCGATCACTTCATCGGCCGCTTTAGCTAAACTGAGATCGCCGGCGAATCCTTCGACAGAAGCAGCCGGATACTTCTGTTTTATGGTCACGATGGCTGCGTTAACTCGTTCTTCCGTGCGTCCGTTCACCAAGACTCGCGCGCCTTCGCGCGCGAGTCCTTGGGCAATAGCAAAACCGATCCCGGCGGTGGAACCGCTAACCAAGGCCAATTTATTGCCAAGTTCCAGATCCATACTCTGTCATCCCGGTGACGTCCTATTCGACGACTAATTTGACGTCAACATTTCCGCGGATGGCGTTCGAGTATGGGCAAAGCTGGTGGGCAGCCTCCACCAACTTTTCGGCTTGGGCCGCCTCGACCCCGGGCAAATGGACGCGGAGCTCACCGCTCAGACCGAAGCCGCCGGCATCCGTTTTCCCAATTGTAATATGAGAAGTTACTTTTACTTCGCCGACTTTGACATGTTCTTTGCCAGTGATAACTCTTAATGCCTGCCCAAAACAGGACGCATATCCGAGAGCAAATAATTGTTCTGGGTTGGTGGCGCCCGCCTTGCCAGGGCCGCCCATTTCTTTTGGTAACGCGAAATCTACTTTTACATTTCCGTCAGCGGTTTCTCCATGTCCTTCGCGTCCCGACACGACAGATGCGACAGCAGTATACAATGGTTGAAGTGCCATAATAACTTATTCCGGTTTAGTTGGTGAATGGTTCCTTATAGATTTGCTGGCAAGGCAGGCTAGCCCACTCCGGAGCGCCGTCAACGAGCGGGAACGAAACGGACGCCGCGATCACGCGGAAACGCCCACATACTGGCGGGGAGCCGCTTTATCGGTAGCTAGCCTTGTTGCTATTAAGTCGGCGGCTCCCGGGAACAATCCAGCGGTGGCCATCGATTCCTGGTCATTCCCCTTTGACGGCAGCATACAGGTCAGAAACAACGGCGGGATTATTTCCGGGAGCCGCCTGTTAGAAGCCGATGGAGCTAGCCTGGCTATCAAGCGGCTCCCCTCCAGTGCGCTGGGGATTATCACGCGCGCTCTCTCAGACGGCTGCGGCGCTGTGCAAGCCAAGTAACCGGTATGCACCGGGTTTGAGTCTGTCCAGAACCCGAATGTCATTGGCAATCTTGGCCTCCTGGACGAGACCAAGCAGATAAGAGTTTAGTTCACCTGCAAGTCCTAAAGGATCGGTTGCCTGAATATCGCCTCGGCTGACAGCGTCCTGCAGCGTGCTTTCGAGGTATCGGCGTTTCCCTTCGCTGATTTTGTGGGCCATCAAACGAATACTCTCATCCTGGGTGCAGAGCTCAGAACCCAGGGAAGCAAACGGACAACCTAAAAGCCGGCCGTACTTTTCGAGCCGATCAATCTGTGAGTGGCGAATGTGCTCAAAATAATCTTCCAGCCGGCCAAGCGGCGATTTTTCCGGGGCAAAGATTTGGTCCAGAGTCTGTTGCAGACCTTCCCAATAAAATTCGTAAGCCGCCACAGTCAGCTCTGACTTGGAGCGAAAGAAGTGGTAAAAGCTTCCTTTTTTGACGCCAGATTGTTCACAGATCTGGTCAACGCCGACTGATCCGTAGCTTTGCCTGGAAATGAGTTCGTGAGCCGTACGCAAAAGTTTCAGCTTGGACTCGCACTGCTTCATCTGGAGGGAAAGGTACTAAACCGATCAGTCAAACTCAAGCGGTTTCCAAGCAGCCGCGAAGGGTCCTCTGAAGCCATGGTCCTCGTCTGTGAAAGCAGGGACGATGGAATGGTGCCCGTCCGACGCGCTGGAGGATGGACGGCCGCCTGACGCGACGGCGCGGCTGCTGGATTGTTCGCGGGAGCCGCCAGTTAGCCAGTAATAGAGTTA
>JAFAVN010000268.1 GCA_019242435.1 Verrucomicrobiota bacterium
CATCGGTTTCCCTTTAAACGATGAACTGCCTCAGAAATTGATAGGATTGCCGCAAGGCTTCTTGCCTCCCCTCCAACGAATATTCATACGCTCGATCTTCGACTTCCACACAGACCGGTCCACGATACTCAATGTCCGTAAGCGCGGAAAAATACTGGTTCCATTGCACGTCACCGAATCCCGGAAGCTTAGGTATATGCCAACCGAGGCCCAGAATCCCGCGATCGTACAAACGATCTGCCAGAGTTTTGTCGTCCTTGGCATGTACGTGAACAATTCTGTCCTTAAATTCATATAGCGCTCGCACATAGTCGATCTTCTGCCAAACCAGATGGGAAGGGTCAAAGTTGAGACCAAAGTTTCTGCTCGGGATAGCATCGAACATGCGTCGCCAGATTTCTGGCGAGATAGCCAGATTTTTACCCCCGGGCCACTCGTCATCACTAAACAGCATCGGGCAATTTTCTATTCCCACCTTAACATCGTGATCGTCGGCAAAAGAAACCAGCGGTTTCCAAACTGACTCAAATAGCTTCCAATTCTCTTCAAAGGATTTAACATGATCCCGGCCAATAAACGTCGTAATCACTCCGATCCCCAGACGGGAGGACGCTTCGATGACGAGTCGAAGGTGCTCTGCGTAGGTCTCCCGCTCGGTCGGATCGGGGGACAACAGGTTCGGGTAGTAGCCAAGACTCGAGATTTGAACTCCGTGCTTCGCGATCAATTCTTGAGTCCGTGCCAGCTCAGATTTGCCAAAGGAAGTCACATTGAGATGGGTCACTCCGGCGTAGCGCCTTTCGGCTTTGCCCACCGGCCAGCACATCACCTCAACACATCGGAATCCCTGGGTCGCAGCAAACAACAGGACCTCCTCCAGTGACAACTCCGGCAAAATCGCGGTTACAAATCCAAGTTGCATGATCAAGATTATGAATACTCTGTTTGGTTTCTTTTCACCGCCACCCAAGCTTGGGCGCGATGACTTTGGAGTATCGCTTCACAAAGCAGCAGTTCCTCGTGGCCGTCTTCGAATCCCGCGAAGATTTTCGGGCGCGAGAAATCCCTTTCTTCGAGATACTCATAAATTGCTCGATAAAGTTGCTTGAAGGTGTCCGGAAAACCTTCGTTGTGGCCGCCAGGATAGCTGGCGAAAGAGCGGATACCGGCGGAGAGCAGGGAGGGATCCCGGATCAACAGTTCGTTTGGCTTGTCTCGATGCCCCAGCCAGAGATCATTCGGGTGCTCTGAGTCCCAAGCAAGCGATCCTTCCGAACCGCTTATTTCAAAGGTGATTTGATTTTTTCGTCCAGCGGTAACCTGGGAAACACACATGCTGCCCCGCGCCCCATTGGCAAACCGAAACAGTACCGCCCCCCAATCCTCCGTTTCGATACGGACTGGTTCGCTGGCAGCGGCTCCTGCCTTATTGTCGGATCCCTGGAAAGTTGAACCTGCGACCTTTGGACGTTGCCGCACCGGGATCAGTGTCGCAAGATCCGCAAAAACCGAATCGATCCGCAAGCCCGTTATGAAAAGGATCAGATCCATCCAGTGAGTGCCTATGTCGCCGACTGCTCGCAATTCGCCTCCTTCCTGGACGAGCAATCGCCAGTTCCAATCCGTGTCTTTCAGAAGCCAATCCTGTATATAGGCGCCCCTTACGCTTAAAACGCGACCGATCGCTCCGGCTTGCAGCAAATCCCGGGCATGGAGCGCGAGCGGATAGAATCGGACATTGTAATTGACGGCGGTGACCAATGTCGGGTTCTGATGTGCCTGCTCAACTAGTTCATAGGTCTCTGCGGAGGTGGTGCCGAGCGGCTTTTCACAAACCACATGTTTGCCCGCACCCAGAGCGCCGATGACCATGTCTCGATGCTGGCGGTTAGGTGTAGCAATGTGGACGACTTCTATTTCAGGGTCGGAGAGAATCTCTTCATAGCTGACATATGCCTTGGGTAATCCCAGTGTCTTAGCCGCCATTTCGCTTTTAGCGGGCGAACTGCCGAGTATGCCTTTTACGCGAATCCCGAGGCGGCGAAGCCCCTCCACATGGACCGGACCGATAAAACCGGTCCCAGCTACAGCTGCCGTCTTCTGAGATAATATCATAGGAACTATCCTGCAGGGTCACCGGCTTGGCGCACTAAGCGCGGCGTCGTACCGCCAGCCTGGCCGGACCGCCACCGGCATGGACTTCGTTTTCCAATTCGTATCGATCTCCCCGGTAGTAGAGGATCTGATACCAAACCGGGGCTTCTACCTCAGTGAAGCCGGTCCCCTCCACAACCAGAACAGCGGCTCCTTCATTCACTCCAAATTTCTTCCCTTCTCGGCCGGACAAATTTTGAGCGCGAATCTTGTGGCGTTCCCCAGTCATGTAGATTCCGTGCATCTCTTCCAGATAATGATAGAAAGAGCCGGTTATTTTATTTGCAGATAATCCCGGCACAAGATCGGAGCGAACCCATCGATGTTCGAGGATAACCGGTTCACCGTTAGCAAAACGAAGTCGCTCGAAATAGCACACCCCAGCTCGGCCATCCAACCGCAATGAAGTGCGTAACAGCGAAGACAGCTCCCAGCTCCGCTTTCTCGAAAAGCATAGTACCTTTGTCTCCGGAACCATTCCCACTGAAAGAGCGCTATCAGTAAAGCTCTCCATCTGCCGCAACGAGGTATGCAAACCGTGGATAGGCGCGACGAATGTGCCGATACCGGGCCGTAACACCAGCATGCCTTCAGCAATCATATTGGAAACGACCTTGTTGGCCGTGGCCCGACTGACGCCGAAGCGTCGCGCAATCTCCCGTTCCGACGGGAACTTTTCATCCGGCCGATAAGTTCCTCGAGCAATCTCCCCCCGGCAGATTTTCGCCAGCTGGAGATGAATCCGTTCAGTTACGATTTGGGGGGATTCGGATAACACCGGGGTGGGTGGCCAGTTGTCGCTGGACTATCCACCTACCAGCGGCGTTTGCCTGAGTCAATCATGAAACTTCTTAGATTCAGCATTCTTGACAGGGAATGAATTTTTTGATGCGATCCTCGCTAGCTCGCCGTCGTTGTTCAACGACCGAGCTCCCCCCATAACATTCGAACAATCAAGCTAAGTCGCAATCCATGAGGAAAGTCATCACTTTTTCATCCCTCATTCTTGGAGCCATTATGACTATAACTAGTCAGGCCCAAGCCGCCGAGAAATACGTAGTCGGCGTTTCCAATACACTAGTGGGCAACGGTTGGCGTGAGGAAATGGTCTGCTCGATCAAGGCCGAGGCCTTGGCATCGGGCAAGGTTTCCAAGATCATTCTCGCCAACCGCAACGGTGGACCATCGGAGCAAATCGCCGATTTGCGCAATCTCATCTCCGCCGGCGCCAATATCATCATTATCAATCCGTCCGACCGCAAAGCGCTGGACCCGGTCATCAAACAGGCCACCGATCGGCACATCGTAGTTGTCGCCGTCGACCAGGCGGTGGATGCGCCCTCGGCCTATGTTGTGACCAATGACCAAACCGCTTACGGTCGCCTGGGCGCCGAGGCTCTGTTCAAGAAGCTTGGCGGCAAGGGCAATGTCGTGGAGATGCGCGGTATCGACGGCGTGCCCGCCGATGCCGACCGACATGAGGGATTTACCGAAGCATTGAAAAACTATCCGGGTATCAAGGTCGTTGCATCGGTCTTCACCGGCTGGTCGCCGGACAAGGGCGCGCAGGAAACGAAAAACTTGATCAGCTCTGGCAAGCAGATCGATGGAATCTGGACTTCTGGGATTGATAAGGCCGTGGTCGATGCCTACAAGACCGCAAATATCAAATACGTCCCGGTCGTCGGCGCTGACAACAACGGCTTCATGGGCCAGGAGATCGATCTGAAGGATGGTGGCCTGGTTGGCATCAATGTGACCAATCCGCCGGCGGTCGGCGGCGCCGGCCTCAGTATCGCTCTGGATGTTCTCGAGGGAAAAAAAGTGCCTCGCATTACTCATCTGACGCCGAAGGTGTACGACAGCTCAACGCCTGAAGGCCAGGAGTGGCTGAAGTCCTTGTACGATTCGAAGGTAGATCCGAACTACCCCGTTTACAGCCCTATCGAGCCCTATACCCACTACACGATCGAGCAAGAGAAGGCCTGCAAAGGGCCGGGCGAGTAAGGCCCGATAATCAGGCGGACGTTTCCGCCTCCGCTGCGCTAGCCGGCCGTCAAGAAACCGAGGGTGGTTTCCCGACCCTGGTTTAGCCGAGTCCAACGCCGGCTCCGTAGGAGCTAAATCTTTATAGCAACCGTAACGTAGAAGCGATGAGCTCCGCTAGGAGCGGCATCCAAAGCAATGCACCCGAAGGTTACCAATCTTCCCAAACAAATATCGCTCCTATGGAGCTGGTCTTTCTTTTGCTCCGGGATCTATAAAGATCTGGCTCCTCCGGAGTCTTTTTCTGTTAAAAAAACGTGAGGCGATTTTTCTCGAGCCCGTTTG
>JAFAVN010000326.1 GCA_019242435.1 Verrucomicrobiota bacterium
CTGCTTTCTCCGCCCTTTGTGGATGCGCATTTTCATATGGATGCGACTCTCTCTCTCGGGTTACCCAGGCTGAACCGTTCTGGGACGCTGCTGGAAGGGATCGCTCTTTGGGGAGAACTGAAGCCGCAACTCACTCATGAAGCCGTCGCGGCAAGAGCACTCGCCTACTGCGATATGGCCGTGAGCCAAGGTCTACTGGTGATTCGGAGTCATGTTGATGTGTGTGACGATCGGCTTGTGGCGGTTGAAGCGCTATTACAAGTCAAGAAGGAAGTGGCAGAGTACCTCGATCTACAACTAGTTGCTTTTCCTCAGGATGGCCTTTATCGGTCGCTGAATGCCGAGGACAACCTGTTACGCGCGCTCGATCTGGGCGTAGATGTGGTTGGCGGGATCCCACATTTCGAGCGCACGATGGCGGACGGCGCCGCGTCCGTAAAACGGTTATGTGAAATTGCCGCCGAGCGCGGTCTGCCGGTAGACATGCATTGCGATGAGACCGACGATCCGCATTCGCGGCATATCGAGACTTTGGCGGCCGAAACCAAGCGACTTGGGCTACAAGGCCGAGTCGCTGGTTCTCATCTCACCTCCATGCACTCCATGGATAACTACTATGTCTCGAAGTTGATTCCATTGATGGCCGAATCAGGGGTATCGGCAATAGCAAACCCGTTAATCAACATCACGCTGCAAGGTCGGCATGATACTTACCCCAAGAGGCGGGGACTGACCCGGGTACCCGAATTAATGGCTGCCGGAGTCCCGGTGGCATTCGGACATGATTGCGTAATGGATCCTTGGTATTCATTCGGCTCAGGAGACATGTTAGAGGTTGCTCACATGGCCGTACATGCCTGCCACCTGACCTCGTTGGCGGCGATCCAATCCTGTTACGATGCAGTGACGGTAAATGCAGCCAAGATTTTGCATCTGGACCAGTATGGGATCCAAGAGGGAAAACCGGCAGATCTCGTATTGTTGCAAGCCGCTGATCCATTTGAGGCAATCCGGTTGAAAGCCGCCCGCCTGGTGGTTGTGCGCCGCGGCCGTATTATTGCGCAAAGCCCGGAACGTATCAGCCAGCTGGCTCTGAAAGGGCGTCCGGAAAACGTGTCGCTGAATTTCGTCCCGGGGATAGGGGTTGGCGGTTAGTGGACGGTTCAGCAAGGGGGCGCCGAAGCCGCACAGATAGGTCATATAGGTCCTATGTGTCCTATATGTCCGGTATCGAGCCCTAGTGGCCGCTAACTAACCATTTACCGGCACATGCGGAACATGCACATTCTTGAAGATGCACCGGTAGTCAGGCGCATGGAAAAGCTTCGCCGTGAGCAAGCGACGATTGCCTCGCAAGAAATGGAAAAGCAGCGCCGCCATTAAACCGCCAGTCGGAGGCGCGACCCAGTAAAGCCATTGGCTGGCCCAGAACCAATTGACCAGTGACGGGCCGAAACTTCTGGCAGGATTCAGGCTCGTGCCGGAGACTGGAGCTGCCAGCCAGACCATGGCTGCAACCAGGAACCAGGTCATCAGCGGCGTCCAACGCATGAGTTCTTCCGCACTCAGGAAAGCGAAAATGGCGAGGACCAGAGCTAGAGTCATCCCGAACTCGGTAAAGAAAACAAACCAGATCGGGTAACCGGCTCCGGGAGCAGTGATTCCGCTATGAATATTGCCGGCGCGGGCGCCCCAAAAGGCAACCAGTAGCCACGCACCCGCTAGTCCTCCCAAAAATTGTCCACCAAGGTAGCCGGCTAGGTCTTCGGGATGCATCTTCCCGCGGGCAAAGAACGCCAGTGAGACCGAAGGGTTAATATGTGCCCCACTTAGTTTACCCAGTGGTGATATGGCAAACAGTGAACCGCTGCCGGCAAAAACAAGACCCGTCAGTAACAGACGCAAACTGTTGGACGGTATCAAACGAGCCACCGGAAGGTCAGAGCTGAAGTTGACGACGCCTGCGCTGAGGCCGACGAATAGATTGAAAGCAGTCCCGAACGCCTCGGCGAAGTATTCAGACCAATTGAGTTTGATCCGGCGTCGCTCGCCGACCGGTCTCCCCATAGCCTTCCAGTAGCAGACGGGGATTGAGCAGGCAACTTGAGAAGTTCGAGGAGTGCAAGGAGCACGACGGGCGCATGCTTCGGCTCTGCGGTTCTGAATTCTGATATTTAGAAAGGTTTCGATTCGGCACCGCGGCCAGTCCTGACCTCCTCGAACTCCCCGAACTCCTTGCACTCCTCCTTCTCCTGACCTATTCAGTCCGCAGGCGAAACTGGCATGAACATTTTAAAAATCAGTAGCTTAAGTGGGGCGATTCTCATCGTCATCTTATCGGCTAGAGCCTTCTCCGATGAGCCGGATAAAGCACAGCAGATCATTGCTGCATCGAAGGCCGCCACGGGCGGCCCCGGCTGGGACCAGGTGAAAACGTGGCACGAGACGGGAAGGCTTACGACTGGCGGATTAAGCGGTGAGTACGAAAGCTGGTCCGATTTTCCAAATCTTCGCTCGGCCGAGACTTACCGGCTCGGCCCGACCAAAGGGTCCGAAGGATGGAATGGAAAACAGTCGTGGTCAACCGATTCCAGTGATCAGCTTCGGATCGAGACCAGTGAGGCAGCGATCGCGGACGCGGTCAAAAGTGCTTACCAGGAAGCCCGCGCGTTCTATTTCCCTGAACGGTACTCGGCCGAGTTCAAGTATGCCGGCGTTAAAATCGATGATGGAAGACGATGCGACGTGGTGGTTTGTGAACCAAACCACTCCGATCCGTTTGAAGTCTGGTTCGATCAGTCCAGTCACTATCCGGTAAGAACGGTAGATCTGACCGGACAACAGCCGCAAACCACGGACTTCTCCGATTTCCGCCCGGTTGCCGGGCTGATTGCGGCGTTTCGCGCTCGAACCAGTATCGGTGACCCAAAGTACGACAGTATCGTGCAATCGACCGAGATTGAGGTTAATCAGGCGATTGCGGCGACCCGCTTTGATCCTCCTAAGCAGGTCCTTGATCCCTTGATTTATCCGAGCGGCAAAGAGCTGGTATCGATTCCTTTCAAGCTCATCAACAATCACATTTATCTACAGGCAGTGCTCGATGGTAAGAAGTATGACCATATCATCTTCGATACCGGTGCTACGAATCTCCTGGGTGCGGCAGCAGCCAAATTGAATGGAATCAAAGCCGAAGGGACTCTGCCAGGAGGCGGTTTCGGCGAGAATGTATCGGCATTTGGCGTGGCTAAGATCGGTCTGATCGAGGTCGGCGGGATCCAGCTTAAAGATCAGGTTTTCGCTGTGTTCGACTTGACCAATCTTTCCAAGGTCGAAGGGATAGAAGGAGACGGTCTGATTGGCTACGAAGTGGCGCGGCGCGCGGTTATTACCATCGATTATGCGAACCAGGTATTGACCATTATGAAGCCGGAAGCGTTTCACCCCTCTCCCAAGGCGGTAAAAGTACCTTTCAAATTCGACGGCCACATCCCAACGATAGAGGCCGAAATAGACGGAGTTGCCGGCGAGTTTGAAATCGATACCGGATCGCGAGCTTCCCTTTCCATAATGCACCCTTTTGCAGTTACAAACGGCCTTATCCAGAAGTACCAGGCAAAAACGGAGGTCATAGGCGGTTATGGAGTAGGTGGACCAGCACGAGCACTCTTGGTTAGGCCAAAGAGTCTCAAGATCGGTGGGGTTCAAATTCAAAATCCCGTTGGTCTGATCGAATTAGGCAATAAAGGGGCCGCGGCAGCAACCAGAACGGCCGGGAATTTGGGAGGAGGCGTTCTGAAACGATTTACCGTTACTTTGGATTATGAACATCGAGTTCTTTATTTGGAACCGAACGCTAATTTTACCGAGGTGGATGTCTTCGATCGTTCCGGCCTATGGTGCATGCAGGATAATTCCGGCGGAGTCTCCATTGTTGACGTGGTGAAGAACAGCCCGGCTGCCAAGGCGGGAATACATCCAGGCGATCGGGTGGCTGGCATTGACGGAACGCCGATCACCGCGGCTCAGATCATCAGTCTGCGGAACCGGCTTAGAGAGGCGCCCGGGACCAAGGTGAGCTTGCAGCTAGTCGGCAGGACCGGCAAACGGGACGTCAGCTTAGTGCTCGAGGACCTAGGCTGAACACGGTGGGATTCCCATTTCTCGATTACCGTCTGTGGCCTTCCGTGCGGCGAAAATCATCTCTGCCATGGCCGCGTAGGTAATGGCACTCTATCCTCGGGGGAATTAGTTTATGAGCGATGAACAGGGATGGTATCCGGATTATCTGTTTGCCGGCGGACAGGTTCAAACTGGTACCGCTCTGTTTGCCGATGAGTCGGGTACGATTGTTCGCTTTTCGAAATTACCGTCGGATTTGGATCGAGCCCGGCGTTTGCCCGGGCGCGCGTTGCTGCCCGGGTTAGTCAACGCTCATTCTCATACCTTCCAGCGCGTTATCCGCGGCTCAACCGAATCACGCCCAAAAGGGCAACGTGACACATTTTGGACCTGGCGGGAAAAGATGTATCAAGCCGCCACTCGTCTGACCCCGGAACAGATCTATCAAGCCGCCCGGGCAACGTTCCTGGAAATGCTGCTCTCCGGGATCACGTCGGTCGGTGAATTCCATTATCTCCACCACCAACCGGATGGAACTCGATATGAAGATCCGAATTTAACAGCAAAGCTAGTTATTCAAGCTGCTCGCGAGATTGGGCTGCGGATTGTATTGCTGCGGACTGCTTACGGGCGAGCAGGTTATCGAACGCCGGCGAACCGAGGTCAATTAAGGTTTCTGACGAAAGATCCGGATGAATTCATTGCTGATACCGAGGCGCTCTGTTCCTGGGTAAATGACGTTTACCCGGCCGACGCTGTGGCGGTCGGAGTTGCGCCCCATAGTGTGCGAGCGGTTGTGGAATCGTATCTACGGGCGATTATCGATTTTGCGCGGTGGCGTGATCTTCCAGTACATATGCATGTCTCCGAGCAACCGGAAGAGAATGCGGACTGCATCCAGGAATATGGCCTTTCACCGATTAGGTGGTTAGATCGGATGGGATTTCTGGCGGAGTGGTTCACGGTGGTCAATGGCATTCATATCACCGATGAGGAGGCTCACCGTTTGGCGGTATCGGGTAGTTCTGTTTGTGCCTGTCCCACGTCTGAAAGAAACCTCGGGGACGGTCCGCTACCAGCAGATCGACTCTTTGCCAGTGGAGGCAGTATTTGCCTCGGCAGCGATAGCCAGATCCAGATCGATCTTCTGGAAGATGCGCGCTTGTTAGAATACCACCTCAGAATGTGCCGTTTTGAGCGCGCCGTGCTTGATCCAGTCGGCGGCGGATCAGACAGCTTAGCGAAGAGACTTTTCCACGCAGCCACTTTAGCTGGAGCTAAAGCGCTGGCGCAACCTGTGGGCGAACTCGCAGTTGGTAAACCGGCGGACTTCTTCACCGTTGATCTTAACGACCTCAGTATCGCCAGTGCGACCTCGGATACACTAATAAGCCAGGTAGTCTTCTCGCTCGAGCGAACTGCCGTAAAGGATGTCTATGTCGCCGGCCAACCTTTAGTGGTCGACGGTTACCATCCACTCAAGGAAACGATCGTAAGCGACTTCCAGCGCGAACTCGCCTGAAGGTCGCCGCGGACGAGCGAGAGCCGTTAGGCGAGTCCGCTAAACAAGGATAGATAATTCGAGCAGTGATTAAGAAGCAGGTCGACAGTGTTGATTGCCGCTTGATGAAGAGCTTCTCCCGCCTGAAAGCATAAGCACATCGCGAAACAAACGACTGCGCCTCCACTAATATCCCGAATCAGCTTGTTACCAAAATCGTCGTTCTTCATCTGGATCATCCCTTCTACTGGATTATCTGAAATGGGACCGCGAAGTTTCAGAGCCTGAATCAGAAATTGGTTAAAACGACCAGAAAACTAACTGGGCAAGGACGCGGAGAGATCAGCCGCGAATGGTGAACGGGCCCTGGCTGACGACGTAACTGCAGCGCGTCTGCGACCCGGGAACGATGAAATTGAACCGCGGGTGAACGCGGATGAGAGACACAAAGCTTGCTATTTGACACGCGATTCTGTCTCACAGGACGTCAGCCGCCTTACCCCTGGCACTGCGCACATAATCGAGCCTATCCGCCCCGTTTTCGTCCAGAATCACACGGTGTCTACTCCAAAACCGTCTTTCTACCGCTCACCTTGATCGGGCGGAGAGGTGTTCCATGATACCCGTGTCAACCCGCGTTCAGCCGTATTCTATTCGGAGCGACCTGAAAACGGCACATTCTGCTGAGAAGAATGTGCCTATCGAGGAATTAGAACAATGCATCGAAGTGCGGAGGACGCTCGCGCAAACGGAGCTTTCGGCTGACCTTACGGCTTGCCGCCGAAGCTCACATAGTCATCGAGATCGAGCATATCGAACCAGGTGACGATATCTTCGCGATTGGGAGCGATCTTTCTCTGCATCTCGTTAAAATGTTCTCGGCTCTCTATGTCGGACGGCCCTCTCTGGAGCTGGTACCCGGACCACTGATAAATCTCGAAATCGGTTCGCTTGGTCGTGGACTGGACCCAGGCGAGCACCTCGGAATCGGATTTACCCTCGTTTAGAAGATTCAAAACTTCGTCGGCGTTGAGACCGGCAAAGTCAGTCAACCGCTGATCTAGCGGACAGTGATAAATATATTCGCCGAGCGTGCCGGCGATGTGGGCTCGGCCTTTATCGAGCATTCGGGGAAGGATAACAAACCCACCGAGTTTTATTCTCGGGGAGCGGGGAGGGCGTTGGGTAAGATCGACCGGGTTCATGGGAGAAACTGTCGATAACCG
>JAFAVN010000339.1 GCA_019242435.1 Verrucomicrobiota bacterium
CGCTCAGTCCTTACCACGACAAAATTCGTGAGCTCAAACAGCCCAGACCAAACAGTTGGCAGCAAAAAACCCAGCGCCCTGGCGGGGAGCCGCTTCGTCGGCTGCCGACGTCGCCTTCACTAATTTAGAAACCGAAGCATCGCCGCCGAACAGTGTCCTAACAGGCGGCTCCCGCGAACGATCCTCGAGTTTCCCATCGCGCTCAGTCCTTACCACGACAAAATTCGTGAGCTCAAACAGCCCAGACCAAACAGTTGGCAGCAAAAACCCAGCGCCCTGGAGGGGAGCCGCTTCGCCGGCTGCCGACATGACCTTCATTAGTTTAGCAACCGAAGGATCGCAGCCGAACGGCGCGTTAACAGGCGGCTCCCGGGAACGACCCTCGAGTTCCCCTCTGCCCATCGCCCTCAGTCCTTACCACGACAAAATATTGATCATACCATGAAACTGCCAATCATCCGGATGCTCAACCAAGCCGTGCCGGACGGGATTAAGGCGAACATAAAACCATTTTCCGTCGTAACCGTCACTACTTCGAATTTGGCGGTCCCAGAAACTACGTTGCCATATGGGTCGGTCGTTGGGCCGAGGCCAACGAAGGGTTACGTAGGTTTTCCAGGCCGCGACCCAGTTGGAGAGCGGGTAGCGCGCCATGTGGTTTTCGCCAACAAATACATGAATATGTTCCGGCAGTATCACGTACCTGCCGACGGGATATTCATTGTTCTCGATCCAGGCCCGTCTAAGTAGCTGATGCACTGGTTCGTTAGCGAGAAGTTTTCGGCGGTCCTTTGTACAGATCGTCAGTAGCAGAATTGTAGTGACTCGGCTTAAAGACGGCAAATGAGGTGGGTGTTTGCGGCCAGGAAGAATCATATAAATAACATACATTTAAAATGTTATATCAACAATGGGAAAGCCGGCGGGTTTGGGCCATTCCCGGGAGCCGCCTATTAAGACACTGTTCGGCGGCGATGCTTCGGTGTTTCTAAAGTAGTGAAGGCAATGCCGGCAGCCTTTAAAGCGGCTCCCTTCCAGGGCCGATGGGTGGGGGCTGTTTTGTTTGGGCTTGTTGAGCTCAGCGATCTTGTCGTGGGAAGGACTGAGCGCGGTGGGCGTAGGGGAACTCATGGGCCATTCCCGGGAGCCGCCTGTTAAGACGCCGTTCGGCTGCGATGCTTCGGTTGCTAAAGTGGTGAAGGCAACGGCGGCAGCCTACAAAGCGGCTCCCCTCCAGGGGGCTGGATTCTTTCTACCCCAACGGAAATTCGTCCAATCTCGCTTCTAAACGTTTCCGCAAGTCGTCGCGCGCTTGTTCGGCGGTCCCGTCTTCCCTGGCGATCGCCTGACAAAAACGGACTAGTCCCTCGAAATCATCCAAATCAACGAACTCGGTATCTATCCGGCCGTCGGGTGTGCAATTGTGATAGTTGCCGAGGGCGATACAAAGTGCGGCAGCCCGGTATCCGTAAAGCTGGAAAGCCGTCGCTTCACAAGTACCGCCGGCCATCAGACATCGTTGGAAACGAATTTTGTGTTTCTCGGCTAGCCGGGCGAACCAATCCGTCACGGCTGGATCAAAAACGGACACGCGATCGCCGACCCGAATAATCGGTCCGTCTCCCATCTTAGCTGGAAGTCGTTCCGCACTCGTCTCCAAAGAAATAAGAACTGTATCGCTCGCCAGCATCCGGGACTTCACAAACCGAATCGCACCAATAAAACCTACCTCTTCGGCTCGAGTAAAAACCGCAACCACCGGCGAAGAGGAATTCTCCTCTGCCAAGATCTTCAGGGTTGCGACGATCGCTGCGCATCCGACCAGATCGTCACAAGCCCGAGAATAAAGTCTGCTGCCGTCGACTTGAAGCGCTGGTAAATCCCACATACCGAAATTGCCAAAATCGCGTATCGCACATTTGTCTCGAAGAACTTCCGGAACGCCCCCTAGAAATCGCCGGACCGGTTTTAACTCCCAGCCCGGATGATCCATGTGCGCGACAAAAGCGTATCTAGCGTTCTGTAGCCCGTCTCCAAACCAGGCGATAAGATTACCGAAACTATCGACCTGTAGACGCAAACCCCGGATTTTCTTTAACTGATTCTCGATTTCCGTTCTAACTGCGGTTTCGAAGGTCGGAGCCGTGGGACACTCCAGAATCGGTCGAATTATCGCCAAAAGGTCATCGCGGTTCATCGTAAACTGGAATATCAACGCGATACATCGATAACGCATGTCCGATTGTTGCCGCCGCCCACCACTTTACTGATTAGTGATTACTGATTAGTGATTACTTATTACTGATTACGGACCGCCCCACCGTCAGTTCGCCTAATGAAGAAACTCCGTTACTGGTTCGAATTCGTATTTGTCTCTTTCTTCGCTTGGCTCATACCCCTACTCCCGCTTCCCCTGCTTCACGGGATCGCTAAACTGCTCGGCTGGATTGTTTATCACCTGGATCGCAAGAGCCAGGCGGTCGCCCTGGCGAACCTCGAGGCCGCCTTTGGCGAAAAATACACATCAAAAGAGCGGAAACTGATAGCCAGGCGGTCGGTACAAGTGTTCGCTCGCAGTTTCCTGGAACTCTTCTGGACGCCGCGACTTAACCGGGAAAATATCGATCGCTACATCAGGATTGCCGACGAGGAGAAATTCAACAATTGGTTCCTGCTCTCAAAACGCGGCGCCATTATCGTGGCAGTGCACTTTGCTAATTTTGAATGGACCGCAGCCCAGGGCGGTATTCGCGGTTACAAAGGCTATGTCCTGATGCAGCGATTCAAGAATGATCGGTTAACGCCGATTTTCCGACGAATACGAGAAGCCGCGGGGCAGAGCAGTACCACGCAGGAGAAATCGATGGTCCGTTTCTTTAAGGCACTCAAACGTGGAGCTCCCGTCGGCATGCTGAGCGATCTGACGCTGAAAATGTCCGACCCGGCGGTTATCTTACGAACTTTCGACGGCCTCCACATGCGGGCCACCATGATGCCGGCCGCCCTTCAACAGCGAACGCAATGCCCAATCTTTCCCATATTCACCTTGCCGGAAAAAGGGGGCTATACTTTTCACGTGATGGATCCCATTGAATATTCACCATCGGCTTCGATCCAGGAAATCAGTCAAGCCTGTTGGGATCGCTGGGAAGCTCTCATCCGCGAGCACCCGGAGCAATGGCTCTGGAGCTACAAACACTGGCGCTATCGTGCGCCGGTCGATAGTGATCGCTATCCTTTTTACGCAAATCGTAGCGAGCTATTCGATGCCGAGTTTAATCAGATGTCAGTTAGCCGGCAAACCACCGGGGAAACCCGGCCGGATTTGGAAGAAAAACTGAAACCATGACTAAATCCTTTGACGAGTTAGGCGAACGAGAAATCCTCGCTCTGGCGATTTCTCTCGAAGAAGAGGATGCGCGCATCTATCGGGATTATGCAGAGAAATTGAAGGAAGACTATCCGGCAACCGCAGCGATGCTTGAATCGATGTGCGGAGTCGAGACTTCGCATCAACAACGGCTCACCGAATTATATCGCGCCAGATTCGGTGAGCATATCCCTTATATCCGGCGTAATGACGTCAAGGGGTTCGTTAAACGTAAACCGATCTGGCTGAGTATTGCGCTCAAACCAAAGCGCATTCGGCAAGCAGTGATGGGGATGGAGGCAGAGAGCCGCCGCTTTTACGAACAAGCCGCGGAACAAGTTAAATCTCCGGAGGTCCGGCTGCTCTTGAACGAACTCGCGTCCGCCGAAGAAGACCATCAGGACGCCTTCGTCGACGAAGTAAAAGAAAAGAAGAAGTCAGGGGCGCTGCAGAAGGAAGATACGACCTTGC
>JAFAVN010000375.1 GCA_019242435.1 Verrucomicrobiota bacterium
AGCAGATCCGCGGCACCTGATATTTATTTGCCTGGCGCCAGACCGTCTCGGTCTGCGGTTGCACACCGGCAACGCTGTCAAACACTAAAATGGCCCCGTCTAACACCCGCAACGAGCGCTCGACCTCGGCCGTGAAATCAACGTGGCCAGGAGTGTCGATAATGTTGACCCGCTGTTTTTGGTTCTCGAACAGCTTGAAGACGCCCGATTCTTTTCTTTGATTCCAGAAACAAGTGGTCGCCGCCGAAGTAATCGTGATTCCCCGTTCCCGCTCCTGCTCCATCCAGTCGGTAACCGTGGTTCCTTCATGAACCTCCCCGATCTTATGGATCATTCCGGTGTAGAATAGAATCCTCTCGGTCAGAGTCGTCTTACCCGCATCGATATGAGCGCTGATCCCAATATTGCGCGTCCGCTCAAGAGGATAAGCTCGATTCGGTGAGTTTGGATTCGTCATGGATTCAACCCTTTCTAAAACTGGAGCAGACATAAACCCTACCAACGGAAGTGAGCGAACGCGCGATTGGCTTGAGCCATCTTGTGCGTGTCGTCTCGTTTTTTAATTGTGTTACCTTGTCCAGTAGCAGCGTCTTTGATCTCCGCTGCTAAGTTATCAACCATCGTACCTCGACGATTCTTTGCGAAATTGACTAACCACCGCATCGCTAACGAAATTTGCCGGTCAGAAGAGACTTCAATTGGCACCTGATAAGTGGCACCGCCCACTCGCCTGGATTTGACCTCGAGCCGGGGTTTTGCGTTGTCCAGAGCCTTGTGCAGCGTGTCCAAAGGATCAACCGCATCCGAGCCTTCTCGGCTCTTTTCGATCGCCTGATACACGATCCTTTCCGCCAGCGACTTTTTGCCGCTCCGCATCACGGTATCGATCAGCCTGGCAACCACTGGGCTGCCGTATCTGCTATCGACCTTGAGCTCCTTATGAATGACTCTGCGACGACGAGACATAATATCTTACTTTTTCTTGCCCTTAGCCGCCGTATCAGCGCCTTGCTTCGGGCGTTTCGCGCCGTATTTGGATCGGCTTCGTTTTCTGCCGTCCACCCCCAGGCTGTCCAAGGTGCCACGGACAATATGGTAACGAACGCCGGGCAGGTCTTTTACTCGGCCGCCTCTAACCAAAACGATCGAGTGCTCCTGCAAATTATGGCCTTCGCCAGGAATATAGGCGATGACCTCGTATCCATTGGTCAATCGGACTTTCGCGACTTTGCGCAGCGCTGAGTTCGGCTTCTTCGGTGTTCGGGTCATGACCTGAACACAGACGCCGCGACGCTGCGGACAGTCGGACAAAGCCGGCGACTTCGACTTGACCGCCATCTTTCGTCGGCCTTTTCGGACGAGCTGGTTAATCGTTGGCATTCGTTAAAAATTCGGTTTCTCCCCCTGTTATCGGGACTAAAAAAGCCGCCCTGGTACGGACCACCAGACGCGGGGGAGCGTGGACTATATAATTTTTACATGCCCACGCAAGGATTTTTTAGACTCGTTTCCGGTGCGAAACGCCTCTAACAGGACCCCTACATTACCAGATATTCTCCAAAAGTCAGGTCAGGGCTCCCAAGAAATGGAAGGATGCCAAAGTGGAAGGATAGGAGTTTGGGTGGACAGCATGCTGGTCCGCTCACCATTCACCAATCGTTCCACTCTTACATCCTTTCATTTCTCCCTTGTTCCCCGGGTGCACTTTATGCTGTTTGTCTAGTCACAGATGAAAACGCACGTTGAACGACAAACCACCGTCGCTCTACCGAATCAACCTGGCCAGTTGGCGGAGATTTGCAGGCTCTTGAGTTCCCATTCAATCAACATCGAAGCTCTTTCATTGGTCGATAGTATTGAACAGGGCGTCGTTCGACTTTTAACCAGCGATCCGCAAACTTGCAGAAAAGTTCTTCAGGCAAACGGCTTTTACGTAATCGAAGGAGACATTCTGGTCGTTGACCTGTTTGACCGGATCGGCAAGCTCGCGCAGATCAGTGCAGCCTTAGCCGAAGCCAAGATCAACATTGATTACATTTACGGCAGCGTAGAACACCCAGGTGCACCGATACGCCTCGTTTTGAAGGCCAGCGATGGAACTCGCGCCCGTGCGATCTTAGCCGGGCTTGAGGCTTGAACACGGAATCTAGAATTTAGAATCTCGAATTTCGCATTCGGATTCGTCCTGCGCGAGCACAGTACCGGTCCCAGGGAGAAGCCCATTCGAAATTCGAGATTCTAAATTCGGTCTTCATGCGATGCCGGCCGGATTTTAAACCGGCCGGCATCCCTTTTTGTGGTTTAAGCCGAATTCTGTCCAATCGATGCGGCAGTTACCAGATCAATCGGGATGACCATTTATCTCATCCTATTATTAAATAGGAATGCCCCAATACCGGGGTGCGACTATTACCCGAGAGCCCCCGGCTGTGCCGGGAAGGAAGGCATCTGACTCTCTGTTCTGTCTTGCACTGCAAGGGGTTTTTCGTGCGCCGATCCTTACGGACACAGCCGGTGGGCTCTTACCCCGCCTTTTCACCCTTACCCAGCACCAGTTTGGGATTCGAGCTGACATTCGCTCTCCCTTATAGAGTAATCCCAAATTGGTGCTGGGCGGTGTATTTTCTGTGACACTTTCCGTCAACCGCAGCTTTCGCTAACGGTCGCCCGCGCTTTCGCACGGCTTGCTGCCTTCTAGTGTTCGGACTTTCCTCTGGTCCGACGATTTAGTTCGCCGAATCAGCGGTCATCACCACACACGACAGTCTAACCCCTGGAGGTCGACGCCGCAATTCGTGAAAGGAATTTAGAATCTTATTTCGAATGGGCTTCTCCCTAGGACTGGTGATGCGCTCACGCAGGACAAATTCGAAATCGAGATTCTAAATTCCGACTTCTCAATCACGTCTTTGCCTCGAGCTGCGCAAAAACCTGATCCAACTTGCGCGCCAGCGTAAAATCCGCCGAAGTCAGTCCCCCGGCCGAGTGTGTCGACAGGGTTAGCTTCACCGTTCGCCAACGAATGTCGATGTCCGGGTGATGGTTTGCTTTCTCTGCTTCCTCCGCAACTTTGTTCACGAAGGCAATGGCGGCGGGGAAACTCGGCAATTGAAAGGAGCGTACGATCGCATCCTCTTCCAGCTTCCACTCAGGAACTTCTGGCAGCAGATTCTGAACGGCTTCCGTATTAAGTAACGCGGGCATAACCCTCCTTTGTTAATCTGAACAGCACTTCCTTACTTGAACCGGCGAGCGCATCGTGTATCTAGAGATCCCACCTCGCGACTAAACAATAAGCAGCATGCAAACCTCTGGCAGACTTTACGACAACATTGTTGAGACCGTTGGCGGCACGCCTCTCGTTAAGCTGAACCGAGTCACTGCCGGAATTCAAGCCACTATCGCCCTAAAGTGCGAATTCTTCAATCCACTCGGCAGCGTAAAAGACCGAATTGGCAAGGCTATGATCGAGGCAGCCGAGCGAGAAGGTATTATCAATAAAGACACCACTGTCGTTGAGCCTACGAGCGGCAACACCGGGATCGCGCTCGCCTTTGTGTGCGCCGCCAAAGGTTACAAACTGGTGTTGACCATGCCGGAGACCATGAGCCTGGAGCGCCGAACCTTGCTGGCCATGCTCGGCGCCAAATTGGTCTTAACACCCGGCGCCGCGGGTATGAAAGGGGCCATCGCCCAAGCCGAAGAGATCCTTAAGAGCACTCCCAACTCATGGATGCCGCAACAATTTAATAACCCCGCCAACCCTGAAGTCCATCGCCTGACCACAGCGGAAGAGATCTGGCAAGACACGGACGGGAAAGTCGATATCGCGGTATCGGCCGTTGGCACCGGAGGGACCATTACCGGAGTCGCTGAAGTCATTAAGAAACGTAAACCGTCTTTTAAAGCCATCGCTGTCGAACCAAAAGACTCGGCGGTGATTACGCAAACTCTGACAGGAGAACCGCTGAGACCGGGGCCCCATAAAATTCAGGGGACAGGAGCCGGGTTCGTTCCTACCAACCTTCATTTGAACGTGGTTGACGAGGTGATCACGGTTTCTAATGAAGATTCCATTGCGATGGCTCGGCGTTTGGCAAAGGAAGAAGGGATTCTGGCAGGGATCAGCTCGGGCGCAAACGTCTGGGCCGCATTACAGGTCGCACAACGGCCGGAGAATCAAGGTAAGTTAATCGTAACTTTTGCCTGCTCCACCGGGGAACGTTATCTGAGTACTGCTCTGGCGGATGAAGCGCGAGGCGAGATCGGTGGTTAGCCCAAATAAGCAAATATTCATGCCTAGTAATCAACAGTTGCCGGCTCCAAGCCTTGCCGGTGTACAGGTTGAACTGTTATGGGCTCGACATAGAAAAAAAATAATCTGGGGCGCCATTCTAGTTCTGTTTACTTTGATCTGTGCCGGAGCCTATCTCGGTTACCAATCCGTGCGCAATGCGAAAGCCGCTAAGGCCTTTGGCGGTGCGCATGATATCAAAGGTTGGCAATCAGTTATCAAACGCTATCCGGGAACAATTGCAGCCGGGAACGCCGCGCTCCGAATTGCAGCAACTCAAGCAGACTCCGGCCAGTACGATGACTCGGATAAAACCTACCAAGGATTTCTGCGCGATTACCCCAATCATCCGCTCCGGGTTAACGCCCTATTTGGAATGGCCACTAACGCGGAAGCGGAAGGCAAACCCGACGACGCGCTTCGCTACTACTCAGAGATTTCCAACCGTTATAGCTCGAGTTACCTCGCGCCAATGGCATTGTACAATCAGGGACTTGTCGCTGAAAACCGCGGCAATCTGAAAGAGGCTTTGCAGAATTTTGAAGACACGGTTCAGCGCTACCCCCAAAGTGGCGTGGCGTCGGAGGCGGCCCAAGACGCCGGTCGTTTGACGGCGAAGCTTGGCTTGAACGCGCCGGGTTCACAAGGCTCTCCCGGGACGAAGCCGGCCAACAGCCCGGCAGCCCAGCCGGCGCAGGGGAAAGCCCAGGGCGCTAGTACGCCTACTGGAGCCGTCAGGCCAAAGTC
>JAFAVN010000481.1 GCA_019242435.1 Verrucomicrobiota bacterium
AACGTCTAAATTCCGCGCGAGCGGCCTCCAGCAGACGCTCCCGATTCCTTTGGGCGTCGACTCGTGGCTTCCTCGTTACCGGCTTTGACTTTCTTTTACGGGTCACAACTTTGTCCTTGCATCCGGAGGCTGCCTCCGCATATTTGCGGTATGCGGAGGCTACCTCCGCTTTTTTAATCCTAATCCAAGAGGAGGTCATTATGCAATTCTTAGTTATCGGCGAGAGGTTGATCTGGGGGCCGAATGGAAAGACTTGAATACACTGCCTATGGGGGACCCGAAGTTGTTCACCTCAGCCCCTTCACACTTCCCAAGCCGGCTGCCGACGAGATCATTGTGCGCGTGGCGGCCTCGTCCATTAACCCGCTAGATTGGAAACTGCGAAGCGGTGTCATGAAGATAGCAACTGGGTCTAAGTTTCCCCGAGCCATGGGGTCAGATTTCTCAGGAATAGTTGAATCGGTTGGTTCTCAGGTATCGCAGTTCAAGCCAGGCGATCCAGTATTAGGTACAACTTCAATGAAGACCGCTGGCGCATTTGCGCCGATGCTTGTCACTTCGCAAAAGCTTGTGGTCAAAAAGCCGGATAATCTCTCGTATGCCCAGGCCGCTTGCTTGCCGGTTGTCGGAGTCACGGCGTGGCTCGCCTTGACCAAGAAGGCGCAACTGAAATCCGGCCAAAGACTTTTCATTAACGGCGCTACCGGCGGGGTAGGCTTAGCGGCCGGCGAAATCGCTCGCGCAATTGGGGCGCAAGTTGCCGGTCGCGCTGGACCAAAATCGATTGCTCAAGCAAAAGCCAGGGGATTCTACCCTGTACTGGACTACTCCAGGCCATGGCCCACGTCCTTAAACGGCACCTTTGACGTCGTGTTTGATTGTAGCGGTACCTTGTCGCCGAAGGAATCGAAGCGTCTCATTAAGCGCGGCGGCGTCGTCGTGGATATCGTGCCAACCATGAGGAAGTTCGTCCAATCGTTCACCTCCTCTTGGTTCAAGGTTCTCATCGCAGATGCAAAGCCAGAGAATTTACAGGCAGTGACTGACCTCGCGGCCAGCGGCAAACTTAACATTCCCATTGCGCGCACGATGTCGCTCGCCGAAGCCCCATCTCTTCTAGAGTCTCTTGAGCGCGGAGAACGCTTGTTTGGTAAAGCTCTAATATTAATTGGAGATCACTAAATACACATCTGAGACAAAGCCATTGGCTGTTGAAGGAGCCCACTCCACCGCTATCGATCTCGGATGCGCCTACTTTTCGTACGCGAGAGTATTGCGTAACGAAATGCATCGACAACATTAACTGCCTGCCCACATTCTTTGTAGTCAGTTCAAACAGTTCATTATGAATGCTTTTCTCTTTTGGCTGATTCTAATGCTGGTCTTCGTTCTGGCATACGGTTTGGGGGCTCAAAGAACGGCGGTGAAGTTACGGGCGGAACGAGATCAGGTCGGGAGAGCCGCGCCGGCGATTGCCCCTGAGACGCTGGCCGCGTTGCAAGCGAGGGTAGCGCCGATGCTGGGTATTAGTGGGCATAAAGTGATTGGGAACATAGTGCAGTTCTCGGGGCAGCTCAGGGGTCAGCCGGATGAGATGTTTGGCAAAATCCGTGAGGCCTTTGCCCGCGACCCGATTAAGCCGATGTTACTTGAGGGCGATCAAGGCGATGTAAATCTACTGCTCTTACCTGCAGAAAAGGCAGAGCCAAAGCCTTGGCGGGTGAACTGGCCTCTACATTGGTTCTTGTTTTTTGCCACAATCGCGACCACTACCTGGGCGGGCGCTCTTGATGCGGGTGTTAACCTGCTCGAGCAACCGGAACGGTTCGCTGTGGGTTTGCCTTACAGTCTGGCTCTGATGCTCATTCTCGGCTCCCATGAATTAGGACACTACTTCACTGCTAGAGCCCATGGTATTCGGGTGACCCCTCCCTACTTCATTCCAGTTCCTTTTTCGCTAGGCACTTTTGGCGCGTTTATCCAAATCAAATCGGTCACGCCCAACCGACGGGCTCTTTTCGATGTGGCAGTAGCCGGACCACTTGCCGGATTAGTGTTTGCGATTCCCGCATTGCTAATTGGTCTCAGGTTTTCTGAAGTGGTACCCGCGAGTGCAGCCTCTGGCCTGGACCAATTTGGCTTGAACGTAGGATCATCGCTGCTGTTTGCCTTTCTGGCGACCATCTCTCTCGGTCCATCGGTGCTGGGTGCTAATCACCTGGTGTTGCACCCGCTGGCCTTCGCTGGTTGGCTCGGATTGATCGTAACGGCGCTCAATTTGTTGCCGATCGGCCAGCTCGACGGAGGCCACATCTCTCACGCGCTTTTTGGATTGCGCAACGCGCGCGGCATCAGCATGGTAGCGATGGCCGGTTTATTTTTGTTGGCCTTGTTTGTCTGGCCGGGCCTCATGTTTTGGGCTTTCATCGTGTTTTTCATTGCCGGGACGCGAGATGCGCCGGCCGCGAACGAATTGACGCCGGTAGGGCTTCCGCGTCAGCTGTTAGGTTATTTCGCTTTTTTCCTGTTGTTGCTCATCATTGTACCCGTCCCGCATGCGCTTTACCAGGTCATGAGCGCTCATTCTGCGTATCTATGACTCTTTTGCCTACCTTGATGAAGCCGGTCCCGTGAGGAGGTGGTAACGGCGCTGGGATCGGCTGCTCACCCGCGACTTCTTCGGCGCAAGTGACCGTCGACCTCAAGTATCGGACTGGAGTTGACGTTGACGCCAGCGTCATGAGGCGAAAGCTCTGGGAAATTTAACGCGAAGAAGGCCTCAGCCCGCTAGCCTTTAACACTGGCACTGATGGCCCCTTTTAAGAAGAAGCGCTGGAAAACGAGAAAGATAATTAATACTGGAAGCATCGCCAGAGTCGCATAGGCGAGTAAAGTCCCCCATTCAACCGTATTGGTACCGACCAAGTTCGCCAGGGATAGCTGCAAAGTGAAATTGTCCTGATTATTGACCACTATTAAAGGCCACAGATAATCATTCCAGCGCCAGGTGAAACTGATAATGCCAAGCGCAGCGGCAGCAGGTAAGCAAAGCGGCAAAATGATATGGCGATAGATGTGCCAGTCGCTGGCGCCATCCAGTCGGGCCGCCTCAATCATTTCGTCGGGAATGCCCAGGATGTACTGTCGCATCATAAAAGTACCGGTAGGGGTTGCGGCAGGCGGGACAATTATCCCTATGAGTTGGTTAACCCAACCAAAAGTCTTCAAGATGAGAAAAACCGGCACCATTAACACCTGTAGCGGAATCAGGAGAACGCTGAGAATAAGAAATAGAATAATGCGCCGGCCGGGAAACTTGTACTTAGCCAAGGCAAATCCAGCCATCGAGCTGATCAATACGGTAAGCAAACTGCTGAGGGTCGCTACGATCAATGAGTTCAGCGCGTACCTGGCAACCGCACCGGTCGCAAATACCGCCTGAAAATTGGCCAGAGTGAATCCGCGAACATCAAAGTTCGGCGGAAAAACGAATAGATCACGTGAGCTTCTAAATGCAGAAAAAAAGGCCCATAACACCGGAACCAGGAATATGATACAGACGATGACGGCAACTCCGTCATAAATGAAGCTTCCTAACCGGGCACGTCCACTATCGGACTTCACTTTCTGAACTGCTGCGTTCATTTAAAGAGCTCCTGCTTTTCGGAAAAGACGCATCTGAAACCAGGCAACCAGGGAAATCAACGGCAACAAGAACATGGCTTGAGCAACGCCATAGCCCGGCTGTAACCTGGCAAACGCGGATTGATACATGTTCTGGATAATAAGCCGGGTAGCGCCGGCCGGTCCGCCATCGGTCAGTAACAATATCGTCTCGAAAGCCTGGGTAGCATGGACCGTAGCCAAGACCAGAACCAACAAGATGGTCGGTCGTAACATGGGTAAAGTGATATGCCAGAAACGTTGCCAGGCAGACGCGCCCTCGATCCTGGCGGCTTCGTAAAGGTCTTCATTGATTTGGCTAAGCCCGGCCAGCACCATCAGCATGTAGAACCCGGTGAGATTCCAAACGGTCGTCGCAATGACACTCACTCTGGCCCAAGTGTCATCGGTTAACCAAGGAATAGTCGTCAATCCGGCCCACTTCAAAAAACCGTCTATCACTCCCAGATCCTCATTCAGCAGCCATCTCCAGGAAGTCGCGACTACCACCGGTGATAACACGAATGGAATGTAAAATCCGGCACGCGCAATAACCCGAGCGGGCGTACTTTTGCGTAGAAAAACCGCAGCGGCGATACTGACCACTAAGATCAGCGGCACTACACTTAAAGTGTACCAGACAGTATTGAACAGGCTCTGGCCGAATTGCGGGTCATGCACCAGCCGCCAATAATTATCCAGTGCTATGAACCGGATGCTACCGTGCACGATATCATAATCATGCAGCGACATCCAAAGGCCGTAGAACAATGGCACGATGCTGAAGACAAAGAGCATGGCCAGTGTGGGCAGCAGAAACAAATAGGGGGCTAAGGGTATACTGGTACGCCCCCGGTTTTCCGGTACTAGTAAAGTCGGCGGGTTTGTATCCGCGGTGGGTGTCGATGTTTTTCGAGCAATCACGCGGAAAATCCGATTAACGCCCCGAAGCAGCGAAAGATATCAGCCTGGGAAACGCTCCGGTTGAGCAACCGCCCCAGCATTACATTTCCGTTTGGTAACCTCAATGCTCCACCACTCCAACACTCCATCACTCCGGCTTTGAGCACGAATACGATTCCGATCATCTGCTACCTCTCCTTTCCCGCTGGAGCTCGGCATTCCCCAAATTCCGCATATCGAGCACAGCTTGCTGAGCTGATATCCGTCCTGTCCCACACAGGATTAACTCGTTCAACAAGTCGTCCTGCAGCAAGTTCAAAGCGGGTCGCGCCAGGTCCTCCGAAACCCACGATGGTGTAGCTCCCAGGTCGGCTAGCATCGGCTTTTGATATTCGGTATACTTGCCATAATCCATTGGCAGGTTTGTCATGGGACTCAACAACGAGCCGCCTAACTTATCCAGATAATGTTTAGTTATGCTGGGCTGAGACCACCAAAGCAAAAGCTTGCCTGCATCGTCCCGATTCTGGGCACGATCGAAAGCGAGAAAAAATTCTCCCCCAGGGCAGGCAGCTCGCATAGCACCCTTTGGGAAATAAGTCGTTCCGAACGGGAACGGCATCCCACCGGACACAAAGGTACGCAGCTGCCAGTTACCAGACCAGAGCATAGCGGCGACACCGGTCTTAAACAGTTGGCCGCCATCAGTCTTGCCCGGCCAGGAAGAGGTCGGGATTAATCTAGCTTGGACTAGCCCGCGAAAGAAATTGAGCGCATCCACAGCAGGTTGCGCATCCGGGAGAAAGCTGTCCCCATTTGCCGAAATCCAGCGTCCGCCAGCCTGATAAAGCAGATTGGACCAGCGTTGCGGGGTGCAATCAAACGCCACTCCCATTCTGCACTCCGGGAGCTTATTTACCTTGGCTACGGCTTCCTTGAACTGCTCCCAGGTCCAGATTTCGTTTGCATTCTGCGGTACGGTGACACCTGCTTTGGCAAAGAGCGCTTTATTATAAAACAGGCCGTTAATCGTCGCTTCGATCGGAATACCGATGATCTTCTGACCCGAAATCATGAAAGGTTGATATGCTGGCAGGTACTGTCCCAGCAATGCCTTGGGATCCGTCAAACTGCCCAGATCCAGAGCAGAGTCGGCGTACGTCTGTATCATCGCGGTGGTCAACTCCACGATGTCCGGATAGTCACCCGCCGTAACCAGTGTATTCAACTTGGCGAGCAGGCCATTGGCGGGGAGAATCGATACTTGAAAATCGATGTCGGGATGCTGCTGGTGATATTCCTGCAATATCCCCTGGATAACGTTTTGGGTACTGGCGTTGGCCAGCAGAATGACCGTCAGCTTCTTGGCAAACGACTCGGCGGTCAAAAACGAACTTAGTACGAGAACGGTTATTACAGTCAGAACGCGCTTCATTCCAGGGGAAACCAGCCACGGTAGGGCGAGGCTCCGAAAAGATCCAGAACTTCCCCAACCAAACCTGCTTCTTAAAAAATCGGAAGGTTTCGAATCCGGCCCGGCCGAGCCGCAATCCAGGACTGATGCCTGTCTTGAAGCGTCGACGCAATCGAATGGCTTCTTGATTTTAGGCAGAAACATTTGGGGAAAAGAAGTATGCGAGGTAGTGGAAAGCCTTCGGCTCGGCGGCTTCTCCTTGTGGTATGTCATATTCGCAGGAGACGTTTTCTTCCTTGCGTGAACGTTTTGGCGGCACGGAACCTCGGCCTCCCGGCCAATGTGCTCCTACCCAAGCACTCCCTCCGGTAAGTACGGTCTCAACGTTCCGCAGAAGCCGAATTTCCTCGTCTCGCGCTCGAGATCGATTGGGATCTCATACACCGTCCCGTTCGAGAGGTATTCTTCACTACCTCCGGCTAACGCGTTAAGGTAGGCTTCGGTCCGCCGAATTGTCGCTTCCGGTCCGGATCGCCAAAGCCGGCGCCAATCGGCTTCTTTGGATTTTATCAAACGTACCGCCTGGCGGTAAAAATCGTGCAACGCATCTGGGCCATTTTTGGCGAATGCCCGGCGCAATGCCAGAAAGCCGTCAACGGCTAAATCTCTTCTTCGCGCGGCTGCCTCTTCATTGTTGGCGAATACAGCCCCCGTCGGGCTGAGCGACGCGGCAGCAAGATAAGCAGACTCATCTTTCAAGTATTCGGGCGGAAAGATCAGTATGGAATCCCCCTGTTCGGGAAGACCTGCGTTCTCCATGACCGCATAAATTTCGAGGCGGCTGTCATGGTTAATCAGTCGATGAATTAAGCCCGGCGTAAACCAAACGACCGATCCGGATCGCAGAGGAATCTCGCGGAAGCCCTTCTCACACAGGGTTTGGACAGCACCATTGCCTGCGATTACCAGGTAAGCTTCAGCACAAGCGAAATGCAGGTGTGGACTCCCTCCCCTGAGGCCATCCGGGCCAATCGTATCATAAACGCGCAAATGCGTGATACTGATACCGCCAGGTAACGCTGCGGTCAGTTTGTCGAATTTGCCCATAGAGGTTCACGGTTCGCAATTCACGGTGATGAATGGCTCTTACAAGCTGTTGTACTTTTTATGTTGTTTGGTTAATGGCAAACTCACTCGCTCGCCGGACTCAGCTGAGTGGTAGACGCCAGCGATAAACTCCAAGCTGCGCCGGGCATCTTCGATAGTGACCGGAAGCGGACCGCCATCACGTAATGCGGCATAAAACCGAGAAAATTGTCCCTCATAACCTTCTAGCTCCGGTTTGAATTGATCGAGCGCCGAAGTGATCGCCTTTGCCGTCTCCTCGTCCGCTGAAGAAAATGCCCAGGGGTCTCGCGAGTTGGCATACGGTTCGGTATTGCTTTCGGCGGTGACATTTCTAAAGGTAAAACGATGCCGGGAAATCTGGGTGGCAGATCCGAGGGTCACCGATAGGGTGCCGAGCGATCCGTCCTGCATTTCAACAGCAATGGCGACGCAATCCTCGACGTCGATCGGGCTGACTCGAGTCTTGGTAAAGGCGCTGAGGCTGCGAGCCGGACCCAAGATATAGAAAATCATGTCGATCGCATGGATAGCCTGGCTAAGTAATGCCCCACCTAATTCTGTTGCCCGTTTGCCTCGCCACGGTTTATCGCGGTAGTATTCGGTCGATCGCCACCAAGCCACATCAACGTTGAATACAAAGGCATCTCCGGTCAGCTTCTGTTCGGCTAGTTGCTTCAGTTTCTGCAGACCGTGCCCGAACCGGTATTGAAAAATTGGCATTACCTGGCGGCGGCATTCCTCAACCAAGGCACAGAGTCGGTCAATGTCGGCTAAGCCTCCGACCAGCGGTTTCTCGCAGATCATCTGTTTGCCGGCTCGAAGTCCGGCTTCCAATTGGGCGAGGTGAAGGTATGGCGGCGTGCAAAGATCGATCACGTCGAGATCGCCTCGGGCCACTAGGTCATTGTAGTCGGTAACGACCTCCTTGAGGTTGAATTCCTTGGCGACTTGGGCAGCCTTGAGCGGATCAACATCACAGAGAGCGACCAGTTCGAACTGCTCCGGCAGGGCGAGATAGGCTTTGATATGCTGGGAACCGATTCCGGCACCGACAACAGCGACTTTGAGAGGGCTCATAGGTTTTGGTGAGAGAAGAAAAAGTAAGAAGTGAACAATGAGAAACTGGCAGTGTATCGGCACGCCGGCCCTAGATGGTCGAAGTAATAGACTCCAGAACCAATGAGGGTTCACTACTCACTTTTTTCTGCACTCAGCAAAACCTGGACTGGAGCTAAATGATATATGATATATGGTCAAGCCCTTTCTCTTATGTCGCGCAAAACTCTCCAGATCGCGATGAACGGTGTTACCGGCCGCATGGGCCGGAATCAACACCTCATCCGTTCAATTCTCGCACTGCAAAACGAGGGCGGTCTCCTCCTCCAGGACGGTACCCGCCTCTATCCGGAACCTATTCTCATCGGACGCGATCAACGACGACTTCAGGAATTGGCAAGCAACCTCAAGGTCGCTCGCTGGACAACCGATTTGCCCGGTGCGCTCGCTGATCCCAATACCGAGATCTATTTCGATGCTCAAATCACTTCCGAACGCGCTCGCGCCCTCACCGCCGCCATCGAAGCTGGGAAACACGTTTATTGTGAAAAACCGGTGGCCGCGGACTTGGTCACAGCCCTCGAGCTAGCCCAGCTGGCTAAAAAACGCGGAGTAAAAAATGGCGTGGTCCAGGACAAGCTTTTCCTGCCCGGTCTGCTCAAGCTAAAACAGCTGATCACCAGCGGATTCTTTGGCCGGATTTTTTCGGTCAGGGCTGAGTTTGGTTATTGGGTTTTCGACGGGTATGAAGTTCCTGCCCAACGTCCTTCCTGGAATTATCGCGCCGAGGATGGAGGGGGAATCATTCTGGATATGTTCTGCCACTGGCGATACGTCCTTGAATCATTATTTGGCCCGGCCCAAAGCGTATTAGCCTTGGGGGCAACTCACATTCCGGCTCGCATGGATGAATCTGGCAAGAGCTACCAAGCAACCGCCGATGACGCCGCCTACGCTATTTTCGAAATCGAGAAAGGCATCATTGCCCAGATCAATTCTTCCTGGTGTGTCCGCGTCCACCGGGACGAGTTGTTTTCGATCCAGGTCGACGGCAAACTGGGCAGCGCAGTCGCCGGTCTTCGTGGCTGCAAGGTCCAACACCGAGTGACTACTCCAAAGGCCGTGTGGAACCCGGACCTTCCTAATTCTCATGACTTTTATTCCGATTGGGTCGAGGTGCCGGATAACCAGGTGTTTGACAATGCTTTCAAGGCACAATGGGAGTTGTTTCTGCTGCACGTGGCCGAAGATAGAGCGTTTCCTTACACGTTACTGGAAGGAGCCAAAGGGGTGCAGTTAGCGGAAGCCGGAATGAAATCCTGGAAGGAACGACGATGGATTGACTTACCGGAGCTGACATTAAAATGAACAGGTTGATCAAACTAGCTGCGCGAGACGGCGGGCTGGAAAATTACCAGCTTAGCGGGTCACGTGACTTCTCAGTTTGCTCAAAAATAAAATGCCGTTCGGTGCTGGCCGCCGCTCATGTCGTTGCGGATCCATTGGCAGGAAATTGTCTGGGGGCACCCGCGGCAATCGACTGGGAGGCGACTCTCCGGTACCGCGACTATCTCTGGTCGCTTGGGCTGGGTGTCGCGGAGGCCATGGATACGGCTCAGCGCGGAATGGGCTTAGATTGGTTGGCCACCAAAGAGCTGATAAAAAAGTCGGCAAATGCGAGCAACGGCGCGCCAATCGTTTGCGGTGCCGGCACTGATCAATTGGATCCGGCAGAGCGTCACTCGCTCACCACCATCACCGAAGCTTACCTGGAGCAATGCGCTTGGATCGAAGAACATGGCGCCCGGATCGTGATGATGGCAAGCCGAGCTCTCGCCAAGGCAGCCCGTTCCCCCGAGGACTATTATCACGTGTATGAAACCGTTGTGAATCAGACTCAGAAGCAGGTGCTTCTTCATTGGTTGGGGCCGATGTTCGATCCCGCCCTGGCGGGCTATTGGGGCAGCGACAATCTCGATATAGCGACCGTAAACTTCC
>JAFAVN010000223.1 GCA_019242435.1 Verrucomicrobiota bacterium
CCGCCGATGAATTGCGCATTAACCCGGACGTTGCCGCAGGTTCCCTGCTGGTTCGCGCTGGCCAATCAGCCTGACTTCGTTACACTACGACCATCGTGAAGTTAGGTGTAGATTTCGGAACTAATCGCATTGTCGTCGCCACCGCCGATCGAGGGAATTATCCGTTGGTTAATTTTGAAGCCGCAGACGAGGTTTCCGCTGATTGGTTTCCATCACTGGTGGCAGTGCGAGACAACGAGCGGCTTTATGGCTGGGATGCATATGAGCGGCAAGGCGATGAGAGCTGGATGGTGATCCGTTCCATCAAACGTCTTTTGGAAGATGCCGGTCCGCAAACCGTGCTCGATCTGGGCAAACAGAAAATCAAGTTAACTAACCTGCTCGACGGCCTTACTTCGGCTTTGCTGGCCGACCTACGAGAACGGTCGACGCTTCAGGTTGCACCGGGGGAAACGCTGAAAGTTGTGCTTGGGGTTCCCGCGCACGCCAATAGTAATCAGCGCTTTCTTACCGTTGAGTCATTCCGGAATGCCGGGTTCGAGGTTTTGGGCGTGCTGAATGAGCCTAGCGCCGCCAGCATTGAATTCGGCCATCGCCAGCGTCAAAGCAAGTCCACCCCGGAAACGATCCTCGTGTACGATCTCGGCGGCGGCACCTTCGACGCCTCACTCGTACGCCTCGACGATAAAGTTCATCACGTCGTTGCTTCTGAAGGAATCCCTACGATCGGCGGGGACGACTTCGATCAGATCCTGGCCGAAATGGCATTAGAAGCTGCTGGGATCAACCAGACCGCGATTGAGGATCTTCCAGCGGCGGCTTGGTTTCGGCTCCTCGAAGAATGCCGGCATAAAAAGGAGGCGCTCAATCCGAATTCCCGCCGGATCACTATCGATCTGGAGCATGCCCATCCAGACTGGCAGCCGGTGCAAATTTCGGTCGCCGATTTTTACGAGGCCGTTCGGCCTGCCGTGGAAGAAACCATTCGCGCCGCCGAAGACCTAAGTCCGCAGTGTGACGTTCTCTACATTACCGGCGGAGGCAGCGAGCTACCAGTGATCGCGCGGATGCTCCGGGAACGCTTTGGCCGCCGAGTCCGCCGGTCTGCTTATACGCGTTCAGCCACGGCCATTGGTCTGGCGATTCAAGCTGATCTGCCGGGCGCCTATCGGCTAAGTGAACGGCTCTCGCGTTCCTTCGGTGTATGGCGGGAAGGCGACTGCGGGTCGGCTGTGGTCTTCGATCCGCTCTTTGAAAAAGGGCTGGCTTTGCCCTCGCCGGGAGAGCCGAATCTCGTCATCTCACGTAGCTATTCCCCGGTGCATAACATTGGCCATTTCCGCTTTCTTGAGTGCAGCCATCGCTCATCATCGGGAGCGCCAACGGGTGAAATCGCGCTTTGGGATGAAATCCGATTTCCGTTTGATCCTCTCTTGTCGGAGGAGACGGATCTAAAATCGGCAACTGTGGTTCATTCGGCTAAAGCAGCATCACAAGTCATCGAGGAACACTACGAGTGCGATTCCGGCGGATCGCTGGCCGTCACCATTGCGAATCGGACCGCCGGCTATCGCCGCACCTACCGGTTGGGTCGCTGGTCATTGGATACCAAGCCGGTGAAGCCATCACGCAAGCGGAAGAAATAAATAACGGACAAGGTACAATTCAGCCGATAACGGCGGGGCGAGAACCCGGCTTCGCAGAGCCTACGATGATCCATTGGAGCTTCCTCTACCTTGTCAGTGAATGGGTTATCCGGTTGATCATGCTGGTGTATGTGCCTCAGAGGAGGAGCGCTTCTGCGGCCCGTACGTGGCTGCTGTTTATCTTTCTGCTTCCCTGGCCGGGCCTCGTGATTTACGCGCTGGTCGGACGAATCCGGGTGCCGGCTGTACGCCGGGAATTGCAGGAACAGGCGTCTCGGCAAATCAAGGCCGCCCAGGCGCAGGTGGGCGCCAGGATCACGCTAGAACCCGATTTACCGGTTCCACTGCGAGTCATTCCGCGCCAGGCCACACTCCTGGGCGCCTTTGAACCTTTTGCCGGCAACGCGATCGAGTTTCTGCGGGATTACGACGGTAGCATCGAGCGTATAATAGGTGATATCGATTCCGCCAGCAAACAGGTCCACCTCCTCACCTACATTTATCGGACAGACCAAACAGGCAGAAAAATAACGGATGCCATCAAACGAGCCGCTCAACGCGGTGTGATCTGCCGTATTCTACTGGACTCAGTAGGTTCACGGAGCGCAATCAAACAATTTGGGCCGGAACTGCAGGCGGCAGGAGCAGAAGTACGATCGATGTTACCCGTGGGTTTATTCCGCCGAAACGCAGCTCGCTTCGACCTCCGGAACCATCGGAAAATCGTCGTTATTGATGGTACCATCGGCTATCTCGGATCACAAAACATCGCGGATGCCAATTTCGTCACCGGCTATCCAAACGAAGAACTCGTGGCGAGGCTAACAGGGCCCATTGTATCCCAGCTCCAAGCCACTTTTCTGGGTGATCACTATCTCGAGACAGAACAGGTATTGGATCGGGAAGATCTCTTTCCGGATCTGAAACCGGCTGGTGCGTCAGTGGCGCAACTGGTGCCGAGCGGCCCTGGTTACGGTCAGGAGAATGGGCGCGAATTGATCATTTCCATGCTCTATGCCGCTCGCCGCCGGGTAGTAATTACGACCCCTTATTTTATCCCGGACGAACCCTTCCTGCATGCCCTCTGTGCCGCTGGCCGCCGAGAAAACATGCGTGTTCACCTGGTGGTTTCCAAACACGCGAACCAATTGATCACCCAGTTCGCCCAGCGCTCCTTTTACGATGATCTGTTGGAATCCGGTGTCCGTATCCATTTATATCGTCCCCATTTTCTGCATGCCAAACTACTAACCATCGACGACGACATCGCATTGATCGGATCGACCAACATGGACATCCGATCGTTCGCCCTGAACGCCGAGGTTAACTTGTTGGTGTACGACCGGGAGATCATCAAACAACTGGAGGCCCTGCAGGATGACTACTTCGCCAATAGCGATCTATTAACCCTGGCGGAATGGGGCAAACGCTCGTTGCTCCAGAAAGTCGCGCAGAACACCGCTCGGCTAATGGATTCCTTTCTTTAGCATCCCTTGGACAAATGAAGGGGGGAAGAATGGAAGGGGGGAGAATGGAAGATTGGAAGGATGGAAGATTGGAAGGATGTGAACGTAGCTCGTGCGTATCGGTCCATTGATTCCG
>JAFAVN010000335.1 GCA_019242435.1 Verrucomicrobiota bacterium
GTGCCCGCTCCCGCCGCCGGCCTTGTCAACATCGCCGCTGCCACACAAAACGCAGACCATCTTCCAACCATTAGAAAGTTTCTTTTCATAGACGCAGGTGCGGTTGTGTCAACATGCATTCTAACAGAGGTCAAATCTAGGGAACCGCTGTTCGCGTCGGCGTTTGCCGTCGGAAAGGCGCCATCGATCTAAGAACTTTAGCGTGGTCGGACTCGGCCCACAAGCGCCCGGCCGAATTCCTTTAAAGCCCAGCCGCCTCTCTCTGCACTGGCGCCGACCTGGTGGTAGACGGTGGCTTCGTCTGCTGGTCAAAGGCGGTTCCAACTTCGAACCTTCAACCTTTCACCGCGGCGGGACCTGTTCTAACCGTTCAACCCTGATTCCGAGATCCTTTATCAATCCGTCTTTCAATCCGTAAATCCAGCCGTGAAGCGCAAGCGGCTGGTCCCGATGCCAGGCATCCTGGATGATCATGGTTTGACTGAGGGTCTTTACCTGCTCTACCACGTTCAGCTCGCAAAGCCGATCCACCCGTTGTTCCATATCGGCAATCGTGTCAAGGTGCTTATGATAACGGGAGAGCACCTCTTTTATCTTCAAGAGCCAGTTGTCGATCACACCGAAACTTTCGTTCGATATTGCCGCTTTGACTCCGCCGCACCCGTAATGCCCGCAAACAATGATGTGTTCGACCTTAAGAACGGCAATTGCGTAGGCCACCACCGACAGGCAATTTGGATCCGACGGGTAAACCAGGTTTGCTACGTTACGATGCACAAAGAGCTCACCTGGCATCAGCCCGACTACCTCATTTGCGGGTACCCGGCTATCTGCGCAACCAATCCAAAGATATTTTGGCGATTGTTGTTCGGCCAGACGGCGAAAATAATCAGGAGCATGAGAAGTCATGCGTTCGGACCAAGCGCGGTTGTTCTGAATCAAAGGTTCAATCGGGCTCATTTCTGCCGGAACTCGCGTGAAGCTCGCTCCGGAATAGCAAATAGCAATAGCAGACGAGAGAACGAATAGAACGCGGTTAACGCCCACACGTCCCCGTCGGAATTGTCCGGTTTTTCTACGCTTCATTAATGTTGTGACTTCGGATTTCGCTGGGCTAAGCTCCCATTGTCATGCGTTCCCCGGCCTTCCGATCACCCTGGTGGTACACTGGCTTCGGAATCGTCATCACACTGATTTTGCTTTTACCGCTTTACTGGGTTCTTATGGGGAGTTTCATGACGCAGCGGGAGTTGTTCAGCCCCCATTTTTCGTTGTGGCCCCGCGAATTTGTTTTCCAGAACTGGGCTAACGCCCTCAGCAGACTTTGGCCTCATTTCACTACGAGTGCGATTGTCAGCATTTGCACTTCTGCCGCTACCCTTCTGATTACCGCGCCGGCAGCCTATGCCCTCGTGTGGCTCAAAGTCCGCGGTCGCGGTGCTCTCTTCTCTTTTATGCTGACGAGTCAGATGCTCCCGGCCATCGTTTTTGTAATCCCGCTATTCGTCGTCTTCTCACGAATCGATCTCGTCAACACGTTACCTGGGCTCATCCTTGGTGATATGACTTTCACTATTCCGTTTGCCCTTGTCATGCTCGGCGCCTACCTGCGCGAATTTCCTTATCAATTGGTCGAAGCTGCGCAGGTGGACGGAGCGGGGCAATGGCGAGCATTTTTTTCGATCGTTTTACCCGTCACAAAGACCGGTATGATCACAGTAGCGATTTTCAGCTTCTTGATGCCGTGGGGCGATCTGATTTTCGCGTTAAGCTTGATCACTGAAGCAGGCCTACAGCCGCTCACCCTCGAACTGTACAAGGCCATGGGTGTTTATGGAATCGATTGGAGCTTCCTATTGCCCGGCAGCCTGCTCACGGCGCTGCCGGCCGGGCTTTTCGTGGTTCTCGCGAGTCGATTCATCGTGGCCGGGTTCACCCGAGGCGCCCTGCACTAAAAGGAGGCTATGAAGCAGTTGGAGGCTACCCCAGAGCGAGTCGCAAATGTTCTTCGGGGCGGACGCCCGGTGGTCCCGCGTCGCAAAGTCAAATGGCGCACCGGCCTCACTCCTTATTCCTTCATCCTCCCGATCGTCGTCTTTACGTTGTTGCTGCTGGTTTATCCCGTGTTCTATAGCCTGGCATTGAGCTTTCGAGATGCCACGGTCGACACTTTCGTCAGCGGCGACATGCCGTTCATCGGAGCCGGCAACTATCAGCAGACTCTCTCCAGCAACACCTTCTGGCAGGCCCTGGTGAACACGGTAATCTTCACCTTCTCCAGCATCCTGTTTCAGTTTACGATTGGATTCCTTCTCGCCCTGTTTTTCCAGAATCGGTTCCCGCTCAAGAACGTACTAATAGCTTTGCTGCTTATCCCGTGGATCGCTCCGGTTCTGACCGCGGCAAACACTTTCAAGGGTTTGTTCAACGAGGTCGGCCCTGTGAACCAGATTGCGCATTGGTTTGGAATCCCGCCTGTGCCGTGGCTGGCGCTGCCCGGCTATGCCTTGGTCGCCACCATCGTTGCAAATATCTGGATCGGATTTCCGTTCAATTTCATCCTATTGTATTCAGGCATTTGCGGTATTCCGCCAGAGATCTACGAAGCGGCTCGTATCGACGGTGCGACCTACTGGCGACGGGTTGGCCACATCACGCTGCCGATGTTGAAACCGGTGACGGTGGCGGTTTTGATGTTGGGTACTATCTATACGGTCAAGGTGTTTGATCTCGTCTGGATCATGACGGGCGGCGGCCCGGCCAACAGCAGCCATTTGCTCTCAACCTACGCGTACCAGGTTGGTTTTTCGATCCTGAACTTCGGACAGGCAGCCGCCATTGCCACGGTGATCGTTGTCCTGATTCTCAGTTTGAACTTGTTTCAATTTTTGCTGCAGCGGAAATGAACACGTTGTGTGGTGAATTCAGTCTTCTCTCCATCGTGCGCGAGGGAATGAGCGAGGAACGCCGTCAACGCGCATCAATGCCGATAGGCCGACACGCTTTCCCCTAACCATCGAATAAGCCAATAAGAAAACCCGACTAAAATGCCCCAAAAATACCCCCCTGGAAAATTTCCGCTCTGGTGGAAATTTTTTGTCTGCGGCTCCGTCGCCGCCCTTTGTTTCGGTACAGCTCGAGCTGAGACGACTGTCGAGATTGTTCATTATTTCAATGTCCCGGGCCAGATTCAGGGTCTACAGGATATCCAGAAGGATTTTGAAGCTGCCAACCCGGATATTAAGCTCAAGTTCACTTATATTCCTTTCGCTGAACTGGTCAGCCGCACGCTGCAGATGGCCGCTGTGCGCAAACCGCCGGGTATTTCCTGCATTGATAATCCCGACGTACGGCATGTTGCTAAATCCGGCGTTCTGAAAGACATCAGCGCCGCCGTTGAAAAGCTGCCAACCTGGAAGGATACCTATCAGGGTCCGAAAAATTCAGTGACCGAGGGTGATAAAGTGTATGGCGTGCCGATCGGCAGTAACAGCCTGGCTCTCTTTTCCAACAAGAAGATGCTAAGCGATGCTGGGGTCACTGATCCACCTAAGACCTGGGATGCGTTGAAGGAAGACGCGGCAAAACTTACGAAGAGCCCGGTATACGGACTGGTGTTTTCCGCGACGAATACCGAGGAATCAACCTGGCAATGGGAACCTTTCCTCTGGAGCAACGGCGGTAGCTTGCTCGACTTGACGGCTGAACCGGCTAAGCAGGCGTTGCAGCTCTGGGTTGACCTTGTAAAGAGTGGATCAGTTTCTAAAGATTCTGTGAACTGGAACCAGGGCGATGTGGCCAACCAATTTATCGGCGGACAGGCAGCGATGATGGTGATGGGCCCGTGGATGCTGGGCCAAGTACATAAGAGCGGCATCGACTTCAGTGTCACTCCTATGCCCGTGCCCAAAGAAGGAATGAAACCGGTGGTACCCCTGGGCGGAGAATGCTGGTGCGTTCTAAAGGGCGATCCGAAGATAGAAGCTGCTGCGCTTAAGTTTATTGAGTTTGTCCAGGATCCGACCCGATTGGAAAAGCTTTGCAATACGTTCAATTATGTTTCATCCGTGCGAAGTGTTGCGGTGAAGCAGGGTCAGGCGAACCCGGAGCTGGAGCCATTTGTTTTACAGATGGACACCGCGCGCGCGCGACCGGAGGAGGGAGGAGCTAATTATACGCAGGTCTCCCTCGCTGCTCGTACCGCAATCCAGCAGGCACTTACAGGCGCAAAAAGCGTTGAAGATGCACTGGCAGAGGCGGCGGCCAAGATTAAACCGCTTGCGGCAAAGAAGTAGCCGTATTGATGATAACCTTGGAACCGGTGGTGACGCGTTTTTGGGGGAGTCTGCTCATCACCGGTTCCGCTAGTAGGTTCCGCGCTCCTGGTTCCGAGTTCCGGGTTCCGAGTCTCGCTTAATCTCTCCTGGTGAAATGCCCGGTGCTTGCCGGCCCATTTTGACCAGCCGTCCGGTCGTTTCGTAATGGAAACTTTGTCCGCGCGCCTAAAACTCCCACAGAAATGCATTCTATCCGCAAATGACTCCTGAGAGTAACCCTACAGCCCTCAACTCGGAACTCGAAACCCGGAACTCCTGCACCGCTCCCCGCGCCGTTTTGGTCGGGTGCGGTGCCATGAGCGGAGAATGGCTCCGCTCAGCGGCCGCGCTTGGTATCGAAATAGTTGCCTTGGTCGATATCGAAGAAAAAAATGCTAAAGCGCGCGCTCAAGAATTCAGCCTGACTGGTCCAATCTTCACCGATTTCAAGGATGCCATCCGAGACACTCCGGCCGATATGCTCTTTGATTGCACGATTCCGGCAGCTCATAAGGAAGTTTCTTCCGCGGCTCTTCAAGCCGGACTCCACGTTCTTGAAGAGAAGCCTTTGGCTTTGACTCTGGAAGACGCCGTTGGCTTGGTTCACTTGGCAAAGGCCTCCGGAAAACTTCATGCAATCTTACAAAATCGCCGGTTTAAACGAGGCGTCAGACTGATGCGCAAAATGCTGCGAGAGGGTGTTATCGGCGAGATCACCACGGTCCATGTGGATTTCTTCATCGGACCTCACTTTGGCGGATTTCGCGAAAGCATGCCGCACGTATTGTTGGCGGACATGGCAATTCACCCATTCGATACGGCCCGTTTCTTAACCGGGGCTAATGCCACCGCCGTTTTTTGTGAAGAGTGGGTTCCGAAGAACTCTTGGTACCGCTTTGGACCCTCTGTCGTCGCTGTTTTTAGAATGGAGAACGACATCCGGTTCTCTTACCGGGCAAGCTGGTGTGCCGACGGTTTCCGCACCGCCTGGGACGCCTGTTGGAGAATCATCGGAACAGAAGGAACATTGCTCTGGGATGGCGAGGAGAATGTGCGGGCCGAACGTCTTCCGTCAGATCATCTTTTGACTCAAGCCGGCGCATTCCTGAAAACCACGGAGGTCATTGTGCCCGAAATCGAACCCGATCCGTTCGAAGTGCGTGGCCACTTCAGTGTGATGCGTCAATTCCTCGCGGCCATGCATGGCGGCCCGCTTCCGGAGACCACCTCATCGGATAACATCCACAGCCTGGCCATGGTCCTCGCAGCCGTCGAGAGCGCGGAGCAGGGTAAGTGGGCGGAGGTGAGAAATGATTGGTAAGGCGCCGGTAGACTATCCTGCTCGCGAGTGCTCCCCGTATCACACGGCATTTGTATGTTGCCGCGGATGAAGCGAACGAAATTGGTTCGGCTGCATATCGAAAAAGCGGCGAAACATTCGCCGGAAATAATCGGGGTTCTCGTAACCGCAGGCACCCGAAATTTCTTTCACGTTCAATGAGCTCAATAGCAGGAGATTCTTGGCGTGATGCATCCGTGCCTGATGGATACCGTTAGTAACACTATGTCCAAATGTTTCTCGATAAACCCGGCCCAGGTAATCAGGGTTACAATGTAAGGTCCTGGCGATCTCCGACGTTGTGATTGGCTCCCGAAACCGTTCTCCAATTACGACCTGGGCCGAAGCAGCCAGTTTGCGGGCATTCGGCCGTATCGAGTTAACATACTTCGGCTGATTCTGGAGTGCGATCTCCAGTAACATCAGTTTCACCAGTGTGCCTGCATAATGCGTTTCGAGATCTCCGTCCTCTTGATCATCTAAAAATCGGCGAAACAATTCGACCAGCCGGAGAGGCCTCGAAACCTTGGCGACTTGCGTCACCACGCTTCCGGAGGACCCCGGAGGACCGTTGATTTCGAAATGTAACCAATAGAATGACGTTTTCGTTTCGTACGGCGCACTTGGCCCGTGGCGCCGTCCTGGCCACAAAATCAGACTTTGGCCGGCTGCAATCTCGAACCGCCTCTCATTCTCTCCCAGGCACCCGGGGGCGTGAGAACGCTCTCCCTGGGCCGCGAGGGCGTAGGAACGCTCCCAGAGCCGCAGCACTCCGGAGCGAACAAATATCAGTTCGAATGACGTTAACTCCCGCTCTGGATGAAGCCCGTAACCCGGCGCCGCAAAAAGGCCGCCGTTCAATGCGCGCAAACGGGTTTCCGTCGAGATAACCAACGAGTTCTGAGCTATATCAGCTAGTTCCCGGTGGTTCCCAGCAACATTTTTTCGGGGGCGCATCAGCGAAGTCGGACTTGTTGAGACGAAACCAAAGTTCTGTGGGTTACTACCTCCATCATTAGCGGAGTCGTCGCTCTATCGGTTGACAGCTCCATAACTGGCGAAGTCGGAGCTCGTCGCGACGAAGCCGTCGCTCTATCGGTTGGCAGCTCCATAACTGGCGAAGTCGGAATCATCCCGCCTTTCTACGAACCAGTCTAGTTGTCGTTGCGCTGGCCGCAATGAAAAGTCTTTTATGGACGTCACTTGGTTCCCTGTTCCTAGAAATCGCGTTCAGATTCTGGGGGGATTCTGGAAACAATGGCGGGATCTGATTGGCAAGACTACTCTTTTTCATCAATTCGACGAACTGAAAGCAGAAGGGCATCTCGACGCGTTGTCCCTTGATCAAAAGTTGCATCGGGGCAGAGCGGTCGGTAACGATTGGTATTGGGGCGCCAGTATCTTTTGGGACTCCGATCTGGCGAAATGGCTTGAGGCCGCTTCCGCCCGCTTGGAGCAAGAACGAGATCCGGCTCTGGAAAAGCTGGTCGATGGAGTCATCGAGCGCTTTCAGCGGGCTCAACTACCGGACGGTTACGTAAACAGTCATATTCTCACCTGGAGACCGCAACACCGGTTCAAAAACCTTCGGGATTTACATGAACTCTATTGCGCCGGCCATCTGATCGAAGCCGCCGTTGTGCATCATGAGGCAACCGGGAAAGACAGCTTGTTGGGTGTTGCTCGTCGCTACGCAGATCTTTTATGTGAACGGTTTGGCGAGGACCCTGGCAAAATCCCGGGTTACTGCGGCCATCCCGAAATCGAACTGGCGCTGATAAGGCTCTATCGTCTGACTGGCGAAGCGCGGTATCTCGAACTGAGCCGTTTCTTCATTGATGAACGCGGCCGGGCGCCTGTCTACTTCGATCGGGAAAGAATCGAGCGACTGGATCTTCGAGAATTTCGACCGAACCATCCCGGGTCTCCTTATGCCTACATGCAGGCACACCAGCCGATCCGTGAGCAAACCAAAGTACTCGGACACGCTGTCCGGGCGATGTATCTATTCGCGGCAGTGGTCGATGTCGGGACTCTGGAGCGAGATGAGAGTTTGCTGAATACTGCCGAACGCCTCTGGCGCGACGTCATCGACACAAAGCTCTACCTTACCGGCGGCATCGGGTCGGCGTCAGAGAACGAGGGCTTCACTCGTGACTTCGATCTTCCGAACGAAAATGCTTATGCTGAAACCTGTGCCTCGATAGGGCTTTTCCTTTTTGCTCATCGGCTTCTTCAGAACCGGCTCAGCTCGGAGTTTTCAGATATCATGGAGCTGGCGCTTTACAACTGTATCCTTTCCGGTATCGGTCTCGATGGAAAATCGTTCTTCTACGATAACCCGTTAGCCAGTGCTGGAAACCATTCGCGGCTCCCTTGGCCCTGGTGGTGTCCTTGTTGTCCGCCTAATTTAGCAAGGCTAATCAGCTCGCTCTCTGGTTATCTGTTGAGCGAAGGAGAAGCGGGGATTGCGATTCACAACTACGTAACTTGCCGGGCCGAATTCCCAGGGCTGCGCCTGGTCGTTAAGAGCGGTTTGCCCTTCTCGGGAGAAAACGAGATCACAATCGAAACGGACAGACCGATCGAAAAGACACTCGCTTTTCGGGTGCCAAACTGGACCAACAACCCGGAATTGCGAATCAATGGCCAAACTCCAAATACAGAGGCCAAGGACGGTTACCTTCATTTGCACCGGGTCTGGAGCGGAGGTGAGAAGGTCGAATTGAACTTCGGGATGCCGGTGAAACAGAAATTCGCTCGTTTCGAAGTCGATGCTGATCGAGGCCGGACGGCATTGACCAGAGGACCCTTGGTCTACTGCATCGAACAGGCTGATAATGGACCCGAGTTGGATCGGTACCTGGTATCGAACGCCGCTAAATTCCATGCCGTCGACCAGAAAGAGACATTGGGTGGGGTCACTGTCTTGGAAGGCGAGGCATTCCGCGAAACGGGCGAATTATCCCAGCTTTACTCTGAATCCGCACCGAAACTCGAATCGGTCACTCTTCGAGCTATTCCGTATTACGCCTGGGCCAATCGCGGCCCAGGAGAAATGCAGATCTGGATGCGCCGACATTAGCAATCCGGAGGCTGGCCGTGGGCGTAAACCTAAAACCTGCACGATTACCGTCCAGCTTGATATCACAGGAGCCGTCGCCTGCCGATAACAGGGCTGGAGCCGCTTTGCAAGTCACTGGTCATGCGAGCAGTTAGCCCTGAAGTAAGATAGTTACAAAGTGGCTCCCCTCAATCGCGTGCCCACCGTCTGCTTGTTTGCAGACATATATATGGGAAATCTTCTTCGAGCTGGTATCTGTTTTTTGGCACATTTGATCTGGTTGTCATCTGTCGGGAGCGCCAGCGCCGGCGTTTCTATCGGCATTGCCGGCGCCTCTGATTACGGCGAGGCACGCAAAGTCATCCATCGGCTGGTTGATGAATGGACGAGAGCAACCGGTAACAACGTTAACTACATAGGTAAATCCAATTCCTATTCCCAAGCATTTAGCCAATTTCTGGTGGATTGGTCGTCTCAGACCAGTGATATCGATGTTTACTCGATCGATACTACCTGGCAGGGAATTGCGGCACCTTACGCGGTCGATCTGTCGCCCTATTTCCCCCCGGCTGAGCTGCAAGCGTATTTCCCCCAGGTGATTCGGAACAATATTGTTTATGGTAAGCTGGTCTCCGTACCCACCACCGTAGACGTCGGTCTCCTCTATTACCGTACCGATTTGCTGGCAAAATATGGTTTCAAGCATCCACCGGAGACGTGGGATGAGTTAACTGAAATGGCTGGCATCATTCAAGCCGGTGAACGAGCCAACGGCGATGCTGATTTCTACGGTTATTTGTGGCAGGGAAAGGACGAAAGCGTAGCCGTCAACGTGCTGGAGTGGATCTTTAGTTCCGGGGGTGGCAGTATCATCGAGCCGGACGGTCGTGTTTCTATTGACAATCCGAAAGCAATTCAGGCGTTGAATTTGGCGAGAAGCTGGCTCGGTACAATTTCGCCGCCAGGCACAATCACTTATGCCGAAGAGGAATGCCGGAACCTGTTCCAGGATGGTAAAGCCGCTTTCATGCGGAACTGGCCTTATGTCTACGTTTTGGCAAACAGCCCGGCCTGCCCAATCCACGGAGAATTCACGGTCGCTCCACTACCGAAGGGGGCGAGTGCCGGTGTCTCTGCCGGTGCGTTGGGCGGATGGAGCTTGATGGTATCGAAGTATTCGAAGCACCCGGACGTCGCGGCCGATCTTGTCCGCTATTTCGCGTCTGCCAGAGTCCAAAAAGAAGTAGCGCTCGAGCTCTCCGGCATGCCGTCACGTCCCGCTTTGTATTCGGACCCTGACATCCTGAATAAGTATCCGTGGTTTGCGAAATTGCCCGACATTTTCGAGCAAGCGGTTGCCCGGCCCTCTACCCTGCTAGGACCCAATTACAATCGCCTGGCTTACTTGATAGCTCATCACGCTGACCTCTTCCTGCACCACACCGAGTCCGCCGAAGAAGCCGTTAAAGAAATCGAAACCGGGGCAAAGAAACTGACCGCGAATGGACAGTGAAATCGGCTTGGTTCGTTGTATTCATTCGCGGTTCATTTTGGGAAGAACCGAACCCCGGGTAGCCGGCCAAAATGTTCGTCTTGGGTCCAGAGGGTGGCTCCAAAGCGTTGGGCGGTCGCATAGATGAGGCTGTCAGCCGGCGGCAAATTGAGCTTGGCAGCAGAAACGGCTAAAGAAGCATCGACCTCGACGACCTGCCCTTGGCAAAATAGCGCGTAAACCTCAAGAGCCGGTTGCTCGCCCAGCTCGCGAAGGATTTTCTTGAACAGTTCGTAGATTACGATCGCTGGCACGACCAGGCGGCGCGTAGCCTCAATCGGCTCGACGAAATATTCGGCTCGATCGGACCCTGATAAGTATTCTAGCCAGGCAGACGAATCGACGACATTCATAACCGATCGTCTCCCCTTGGTATTTCAGTATCGATTTTACCCAGAAAACCTTTCAATTCGCCTGGTTTTCGAACCGGTACGAATTCCACGCGCCCTTGATATTCGATGACCTGCAATTTCATGCCTGGCCGCAGGCCGAGTCGTACTCGGACGGACCGTGGAATCACCACCTGAAATTTGGAAGATAATTTAACCGTAACCATCCGGGCATATCGTAAAGTGATTATTTGATCGATACAAATATCGCTTTACTGGCTTGATGGATTCAGCTCTATCGAAGTGGCGAGGCGACCGCGTCGGTGGCCTCGCCACAACCCGTGTTCCTGGGGAGCCAGACTTAATCTTCCGCTTCAATCCGCGTTCATCCGCGGTTCAATATCCGTGTCCAGCCGTGGTTAAATATTCGGGTACATTCCGTCCATTCGCAGTTGAGTTTTGTTGGTGTAAGTTCCGCGCTCCTGGTCATGAGTTTTCTTACAACTGACTACGATTACCCGTTGCCAGAGGACCTGATCGCGGCTTACCCGGCTCCGGTCCGGGATCAGGCCAGGATGATGGTGCTGGATCGAAAGACAAAGCGCATTTCACATCATCGCTTTCATGAGCTGCCCCAGTTCGTGGATGCCAAGGATCTATTGGTCCTTAATAACACAAAGGTCATTCCTGCTCGGATCCGGTTCAGGGACCGGAACGCGGAGGTACTTTTGATCGAGCAGATTGATGCAAAGAAATGGCGTTGCCTCGTCCGGCCAGGCGATCGGTTTCGAGCGGGGAGGCGCTTTGTCGACGGCAACGTGGCGGGATCCGTTTTATCAGTGGAACCATCTGGTAACCGGATCATCGAATTCGATCAGGAGCTCGATTTCGCCAAAATCGGTGAAGTTCCGTTGCCGCCTTACATTCAACGAGCCGTGGAACCGGAAGATTCCCTCCGCTATCAGACGGTGTTTGCTGCTCGCCCTGGAGCCGTAGCTGCTCCCACGGCCGGACTGCATTTTACTCCCGAACTGCTGGCTGGGCTGCCGCACGAATTTATAACCTTACATGTCGGCATTGGCACGTTTCTGCCGGTGAAAACCGATGATATCCGTAAGCATCAAATGCATGAAGAATGGTATGACATCGGTGTGCAGGCGGCGAAACGTATCGCCGACGCTGAACGCGTTCTGGCAATTGGTACCACAGCGGTACGAACCCTCGAAACCGTCATGCAACTCCATGACCGGATCGTGCCTTGCTCCGGTTCAACCGATATCTTTATCTATCCACCTTTCCGGTTTCGGCGCGTCGACCGGCTGCTAACCAACTTTCATCTACCAAAATCAACTCTGCTGATGTTAGTCGCTGCCTTTGCCGGCCGCGACTTCATTCTGGAAGCCTACCGAGAAGCCGTCGCCCAAAAATACCGCTTCTTCAGCTACGGCGACTGTATGTTGATTAGCTAAGGGTTCGAGGTTCAAGGTTGAAAGTAAAGAGGTTCACAGCGGCAAAGCCGCGGCTTATAGAAGCCTGGTTCGCCGCCGGCGGACCGGCCTTTAATGAATCGCAGCTTCGCTGCTGGTCCTTCGGTCACGAGCTCTCAACGTTGCTTCCATCTGACGGTCGGCACCCTGAAGGCTTCTCTGAGCCGCGGCTTCGCTGTGAACCCGATGTCCTGACTGCGCCCACAAACCCGGAACCCGGAACCGGGAACTACCTCCGCTCCTTGAAGAAACTCTGCAGAATTCGGCGGCATTCGTCTTCGCAGACGCCGGATGTAATGAAACACTGATGATTGAGCTCAGGCATTTGCAAGATGTTTAGGAGACTTCCCGCGGCACCGCCTTTCGGATCAGCACATCCGAAGATGACCCGGCGCAGCCGAGCATGGACGATCGCCCCGGCACACATCGGACAAGGTTCCTTGGTTACGTAAAGGTCACAATCGTTCAGGCGCCAATCGCCAATGAAACTCTCGGCCTGGGTGATCGCTAGAATTTCAGCGTGCGCAGTCGCGTCTTTTAACGTCTCCACCTGGTTCCACGCTCGAGCGATTATTTCGCCTTCACGCACGATGATGGCTCCGATCGGAACCTCCTTTGCCGCTTCGGCTTTTCGAGCCTGGCGTAACGCTTCCCCCATAAAATAGCTGTCGCTCGCAAAATCCAACATTTCTCGTTTGGCGTTCGGCGTTTGGCGTTTGGCATTCGGCAAGTCCATGATCCGGTTCTGTTTACTCTCTAGTCTTGAGAATGCCCCATTTTTTCAACTGCACCACCATTACCATGGAAGTTTCCCCGTCTTGAAATAAATCAATATTCGTGCGTTGTAACAGCTGGGTATGCTCGATCAGCAATCAAAAGACGCCGAACGCAAAGCGTCGAACGCCGAAGACGAATCGAACCGGAAACCAATCATCATCGCGCCATCGGTATTTGCGTGCGATTTCTCCCGGATTGGTGAGGAAATTAAGCGGGCAGAAAACGCAGGAGCCGATTGGTTCCATATCGACATTATGGACGGGCACTTCGTGGATAACTTTTCATTGGGACCTGCGGTGGCAGAATCGATCGCCAAAGTTGCGACCGTACCTCTGGACGTACACCTCATGATTGACCGGCCCGATCATTTCTTCTCTCGGTTTCAACGGTTCGTTCGGAACATCACCTTTCACGTCGAGGTGCCTTGTGACACGGCGGCCACCGCTCGCGCCATTCGCGCCAGTGGGTGTACCGTCGGGCTCGCCATCAGCCCGCCGACGCCGTTCACCAAGGTGGAGCCGTTTTTGGATCAGGTTGATCTGCTTCTGGTGATGACCGTGAATCCCGGATTCGGCGGTCAGGCTTTCATCCCCGAAATGATGGAAAAAGTAACCGCCGCTCGGAAGCTCCGCGACCGGCAGGGCTTGGATTTTCACATCGAAGTCGACGGCGGCATTGTGCCAGCTACTGCTCCCATCGTTCGAGAAGCGGGTGCGAACGTTTTGGTGGCAGGAACCTCTGTCTTCCATGTAACGGATCCGGCCAAGGCGATTACCCAATTGCGCGGTTGAAAGGACTCTTGGCCAATGGCGAAGCCGCGACTCATGATAGCCTAGCGGGCGTTAATCCGGGGCTTCGATTCGCGAATCTCGTCGTTTCCTAAAGAGCCGCTAACACGAAGCTGGATTTCAGTGACATGGTGGTTACGGTTTACCTAGTTATCCTTCAAGTTCGTATGCATCGAAGTCCGGCTTGGTTGATTGGATTCTGCGGGTTCCTTGCCGGTGTGCTTTTTTTTGTGCCCGTGACTAACGGCTATAATCCGGAGGTTGAGCAGAGCCCGGTCGTACTGACCTCATGGGCGCTGCGCCATATCATGGAGCGGCATTGGCCGGATAGCCCCGCGTTTGGAGCTGGCAAGTTTCAGATCGGTATCACTGCGAGCAGCTTGCGCGAAATGGTAAATGAGGCAGTCGCTAACGGACGGTCTCGCCCCAATACCCACGGGCGGCCGGGCACTATTTATGAGTACGACTTTCATCACCCGATCGGAACTACCATTGACGGAGGGCCGGCCACCCGGCTGAGAGTCGTGGTAAACAATCGGAACGAAGTGATTACGGCGTTTCCTTTTTAATATCATGCGCCTGGATTATCACCTTACCCAGCCTGGAACCGGGAACTGGTCATCTGCTACCGAAGAAGATCTGCGTTACCGCATGGCGCTCGGCGACCTCATTTTCCAGACCGGCGGGCACGATTTCGACGCGGTCTGGGGTTGGATCCCGCTGATTGATCTGGCCGCCAGTTTCGCAACCATTGTCGGAAAACTCGAGCGAGTCGCCGGGGCTGAGATCTTCGAATTCACGGAGTCCGACGCCTGGATCCGCTTCGAACGAGAAGGTCAGGCTGTGACCATCACCACGAGTTACCAACCAGGCGCCGCCAAAATTCCAGTCAGCGAACTGAAGGCGAAAGTCCGCGAGTTTCAGGAGAAACTTAAAACCGAGCTCACCTCGAGGTATCCTGAAGCAAAAAACAACCAGCACTTCCGGCGGTTGCTGGGCTGAGTGAGATACCAAATCCGCAGATTTCTCAGATTACTCAGATTTTTTCGGAGCTGTTAGCGAAGCACGGTACATTTAGGCAATCGAAGGACCGGACACCAGGGTTGCCACGCCGACCATCGGCATAATATCGGCAGGCATAGAGCATTTGGCTGGCCCGGCGATGTGCCCAAGCTCAGGAAGGAATCAACACTCGCTAATATCTGAGCAGGCGTACATAACGGCCTGAAACTATCTTTTCTCCCGTTCGGGCGTGGACAGAGCTTATCTCGGAGCGATTCGTAAAACCATGATGTTCGTAAAAGGGTATCCCATTGGCTTTACCTTTGGTGACTGACACCCACTGTTCTGCGGCTCCGTGCTGTCTGGCTTGAGGGTCATGGCGTTCAGCAAGAGAGTTCCGATCCCCCTGCGACGCATTTGGGGATTTAGGTAAAGGACAAAAATTTCCTATTCGCTTGCAGAAGTAGGAGCGCCACCCCCGGCGCCGAGAACGGAGCCACTCCGCTCTGCGACTAGCCATCCATCGTGGGTACCCCATTGGCAGACTTCACGTAAATCCGGTCAAGATTGTAAAACTCTGCGACGACCCAGTCACTGTAGGCCTTCGAGTAGATGTCCCGATAAGCGTCTCTCCAACCGGCGGAGCACACGGCAGAGATGGCTTGGACGTCTCCAATGCCTGCCCTTCGGATTTGCACTGTCATTTCCGCCACATATACACTTCCATAGCTATTGCTAAACTCATCTGCCCTATTTCGCGGATTCTTGAAGATGCTCTGCTACCCTTAGGGCCTGAGCAGCGATCGTGAGGGCGGGGTTAGAAGCTGCGGAGGACGGAAAAAACGAACTATCCACGACGTACAGATTCTCGATGTCATGACTGCGACAGTAAGGGTTCAGAACAGATGCCGCCGGATCTGTTCCAAACCGGGCTGTGCCGCACTGATGCGAGTTGGTTTCGATGCCCATTGTCTGCACGAGCAGGATCGGGTAGCCGGCGCGTTTCATCATAGTCTTCGCAGCGTCGATCAAACGGGAATGCGTTTTTCGATTCGTCGGCACCCAGTGGACCTGAATCCGGCCGGCGGAGTCGACTGTGATTCGATTTTCCGGACTGGGTAAATCCTCTGACATTACCCACCAGTCAACGCTGCGATCAACCAGCGCTTGCAAAACTGGTCGAGGCACCAGCGGCTTATTAGCCGTTAGCATTCCCGCCTGAAGCTTGCCCAATAGTTGTAAGTTACCAAGAGGATATTTCCATTCGTCAGGCCCGCGAAAATAGAAATCATTCACCACCATGGTCTTCTGAAAGACGGTGGGATTTTTTCTGAAGGGGGCTACCGCCATGAGCGCTGTATTGTTATGAACCATGTAATTACGACCGAGTAATCCGGAAGTGTTACCCACCCCATTCGGGTGCACCGTTGAAGCGGACCGAAGCAACAAAGCGGCGGAATTCGTAGCCCCACAAGCGATCACGAAAGTATGAGCGCCGATCTGGCTTATTGTCCCGTTCCGCTCAACCTCAATCACCTCGATTCGTTTACCGCTCGGATCGGTCAATAGACGGCGAGCAAGTGTGCGGGTCATTAGGTTGACACTGGGCGAAGTTAAGGCGGGCCGGACACAACATACATCTGCTTCGCTCTTGGCGTGGACTTTACACGGAAAACCGTCGCAAGTTTGGCAACGGATACAGCGACCTCCGGGACGCAGATCAATCCCCATCGGCAGGAAGGAAGGATGTAGCCCTTGGTGTTCTAGTCGCCGTTTTAAGTCTTCAATGTATCGTTCGTGCGGTACTGGAGGATAAGGGAAGCCGGATTTCCGAGGCGGATCGGTTGGATCCTCTCCTGTGGATCCGTGGACCGCCAACAATTGCTCGGCTCGCTCGTAATATGGTTCCAATTCTTGGTAACTAATCGGCCAGCCAGGCGATATGCCTTCCTCATGTTCAATTGCTTGAAAATCGCGTTCGCGTAACCGGGGGAGCGCACCTCCATAAACCTTCGTGTTACCACCCACGAAATAGTGAACTCCGGGTGCGAACGGCCTGTCATTTTGATCGTACCAGACTTCGTCCGCCTTATAGCGCTTTTCAAAAAAAACGGCTTCCGGGCTCCAGTTCTCCGGTTCTTCCGGCAAAAAATCCCCTCGTTCAATCAGCAGGATTTTGCGCCCTGAGTCTCTCAGCGCATACGACAACACTCCGCCGCCCATGCCAGAGCCGACGATCACCAGATCGTAGTGAACCGAGTTCATAGCGTTAAGCGAGGGAGCTCACTCCATCGTAATCAGTAATCACTGATTACTGGCCAACTATCCTTTCACTGAGCCCGCCAGCAGGCCGCGGATGAAGAATCTGCCCAGCAAAATGTAGATCAACGCGGTCGGCAGCGCTGCCGTAATCGCTCCGGCCATTACTACATTCCAATCAACCGAGAACGAGCCGGACAAATTATTCAAAGCTACGGTGACAGGCTGAGCTTGTGGGTTCGGCAGGATGGTGACTCCGAACAAGAAGTCGTTCCAGATGTTAGTGAATTGAAAGATTCCTACAACTACGAACGCCGGCAGAGAAAGAGGCAGCATTACCTTGGTGAAAATCCGAATCAATCCGGCACCATCGATTCGAGCAGCCTCGATCATCTCATCCGGGATATTGGCGAAGTAATTGCGAAAGATCAGGCTGACGATAGGAAGACCGTAAACAACGTGGACGGCAACCAGACCTGGGATCGTTCCGTATAATCTCAAAATCTCCAAGAATTGAATCAGAGGGATGAGGATACTCTGATACGGTATAAACATACCGAATACCAGCAGCGCAAAGAGAACGTTAGAACCACGAAACTTCCACTTTGCGAAGAGATAACCGTTAATGGATCCCCAGCAGGCGGACAGAATCGTCGCCGGGATAGCAATCATCAGGCTGTTACCCATGTTTGGCCGCAGCCGTTGAAAAGCCTCGATAAATCCGCCGCCGGTTAATCGGCTAGGTAGATTCCACATGGTAGACAGACTGACGCTAGTTGCTTCTTTCAGGCCGGTTACGACCATCACGTAGACCGGCATCAGAAAGAAGAGCAAACAGAGTATCAGAAAAACCAGGGTAATATAGTCACGAGGTTTGGAGGGCAGTTCAGCCCCGATAGTCAAAGGAAAACGACGAGCGGACATGGTTAGCGTTTGCGGAGATTGGTCCAGAGATAGGGCACGATGATAAGGCTGACGAGTAGCAGCATGACGATAGAGGCGGCGGCTCCCAGGTTGTAACGGGTGGCTTTAAAGGTTTGCTCAAAAACGAAGATGCCGGGTACATCGGTGGCAAATCCAGGCCCAACCCCGGTCATTGCGAAGATCAGATCAAAGATCTTCAGGGACACGTGACCAAGGATGATTGCCGTACTGACGGTGACCGGATTCAACTGCGGGATTACCACTTTGGTGTAGACTTGAAACTCCGATGCGCCGTCAATCCGAGCGGCTTCCCGCAGATCGTGCGGGACCGTTGCCAAGCCGGCGATATACATCGACATAGCGAACCCCGTAAGTTGCCAGGCAGCCGCGATGACCACCGGGATCAACGCCATCGGGATTCCCAATTGAATACTCAGAGATTTGACGGACGGAAAAATGGCGCCTAACCAGTTGTTCAGCGG
>JAFAVN010000006.1 GCA_019242435.1 Verrucomicrobiota bacterium
CCGGGATTGCCGACACGGTTAACTTCGATCATATCAAACGCCATTATTACTATACGCACGATGACATCAACCCGACCCGCATTGTCCCTTTGGGTCCTATTCAGGATCTGAGCGCGCCGCAGGACCGAGAAAGACTGGGATGATGGATTGCTTCGCGTAGAAGGCCGAAGCTGGGTAGGGCGAGGCTCCCTCAAGACCGGAAACGCTTTGTGAGGTAGCCTCGCCCTACCGCCTTCGGTGTCCCGGGCCTCAGGTTGTGTTGACCCGGATGAGCCGCAGTTTGACCACCAAACAACCCTAGGGAAGCATGCTTAAGCGATGAGCCGCTGGGAATTCTGGATCGATCGTGGAGGTACCTTCACCGATGTTATCGGACGCGCCCCTGACGGCACGCTTCACTGTGCAAAACTGCTGTCCGAAAACCCTGAGCATTATTCGGATGCCGCAGTAGAAGGAATTCGACGTATGCTCGGCTGCCGGCCGGATGAGCCCGTGCCGGCCGCCGAGATCGCTTCGGTAAAAATGGGAACCACGGTGGCTACGAACGCTCTGCTGGAGCGGAAAGGCGAGCGAACCGTGTTAGTGATCAACCGCGGGTTAGCCGATGTGCTTCGCATCGGGACTCAGCAGCGGCCGAGACTATTCGATCTGCGAATCATTCTGCCGGAGCCGGTTTATGAGAGCGTGATCGAAATCTCGGGCCGGATCTCGGCCCAAGGAGAAGAGCTCGAAGCTCTGCACATCGCTGCGGTGCGAGAATCCCTGACGAAAGCGTTTGCTTGCGGCATCCGGGCGGTAGCCGTCGCTTGTTTGCACGGATTCCGTTACCCGCAGCATGAACAAGCAATCGCAGATATCGCGCGGCAAGTGGGTTTCTCTCAAGTCAGCATCAGCCACGAGACCAGTCGGCTTATGAACCTGGTTAACCGCGGCCAGACCACGGTAGTAGACGCCTATCTTTCACCTGTACTCCATTCTTATGTCGAACAAGTCCGGCATGCTCTGCCCGGTGTTCCCCTTTTCTTCATGCAATCGAACGGCGGCCTTGTCGATGCCGGCCAATTTCAAGGTAGGAACTCCATCCTGTCGGGGCCGGCAGGCGGGATCGTCGGTGCTGCCAAGGCCGCCGCTAAAGCCGGGCTCACTCGCATTATCGCGTTTGATATGGGGGGAACATCGACCGATGTCACTCATTTTGCGGGTGAGTTTGAGCGCCGGTTTGAAACCGAAGTGGCGGGTCTGCGTATCTGCGCTCCCATGATGTACATCTACACGGTAGCCGCGGGTGGCGGATCAATCTGCAAATTCGATGGTACTCGTCTGCAGGTGGGTCCGGAAAGCGCCGGCGCAGATCCCGGACCGGCCGCGTATCGACGGGGCGGGCCGCTCACCGTGACCGATTGCAATGTCATGCTCGGCCGGTTGCCGCCGGATTTTTTTCCGAAAATCTTTGGACCCAATGCCGATTTGCCGCTCGATCGAGACAAGGTAGTTCAGCGATTCCGGGAACTGGCTGTTACCACAAACCAACTTTTACCAGAAGAATTGGCCGCCGGTTTTCTGCGTATCGCGGTCGAGAACATGGCGAATGCTATAAAAAAGATCTCAGTTGCTCGCGGTTACGATGTCACGCGTTACACATTACTAACCTTCGGCGGCGCTGGTGGACAACACGCATGCGCGATTGCTGACGCTCTCGGGATGAAGCGGGTTCTGATTCACCCGCTCGCCGGCGTGTTATCGGCCTATGGTATAGGAGTAGCAGAACTTCGGGTCTTGCGCGAATCTTCCATCGAGTTGCCGCTTTCCAGCAATGGCATGACTGAGGCCGCACGCGTATTGTCCAGTTTGGAAGAAGACGTTGCCGCAGAACTAAAACGGCAGCAATCCCAGCCCGACACCGTTCTGCGTAAATTTCATCTGCACTATTCCGGTACGGACACCGCACTTCCGGTCGATGCGAAAACCATTCCGGAGATGATCGAGGCATTTCAGGCCGCACACAAAAGCCGGTTTGGTTTCGTGATGGACCCGGAAGAACGCGGCCTCGTTATCGGCTCGATCTCCGTCGAAGCAATAGGCAGCCCTCCGGCCTCCCAGGATTCCAATGCGAGCCTGAAGGCAGACAAAGAAACGTTTACCGGGCAACCGGTCAGCTCGGACGGAAGGACCCGGCCCCTTCGTTCGGCTATCGATGGAAGACAGTCTGCTAATGCCCCTTGGCGTGCCGATGTTAATGTTTTTTTCGCTGGGCAATGGCATTGTGCGCCGGTTTACGAGCGGAATGAGATGCCCGCAGGCACAAAGATCGTAGGACCGGCTTTGATTATCGAGGAGACTACCACGACCGGGGTCGAGCCGGGATGGGGCGCCGAGATCACCCAGCAACGTGATCTGCTTTTAAGCCGGGTGGAACCGCGGCCCGGCCGGATCGTCATTGGCACCCAAGCCGATCCCGTATTGCTGGAAGTATTTAACAACCTTTTCATGTCGATTGCCGAGCAGATGGGACTCGTACTGCAAAACTCGGCTTATTCGGTTAACATCAAGGAACGACTCGACTTTTCCTGCGCCTTATTCGACTCCGAAGGCTGGTTAGTAGCTAACGCACCGCATATTCCTGTTCATCTCGGTTCCATGGGTGGCGCAGTTCGCGCCATCATTCAGCGGCGTAGCCAATCGATTCAACCAGGTGACGTCTTCGCCCTAAACGATCCATTTGCCGGCGGCACTCACCTTCCCGATATCACGGTGGTTACACCGGTCTTTGGCGAGGCGCATCGGCCGATCTTCTGGGTGGCTAGCCGCGGCCATCACGCTGACATTGGCGGCGTTAGTCCAGGCTCGATGCCGCCACAAAGCCGCACCATTGAAGAAGAAGGCGTTCTGATTACTGATTTCTTACTAGTCGAACATGGTCGCTTTCGCGAAACCGAGTTAGTGCAATTGCTCACTCGCGGCCCGTACCCAGCGCGTAATGTGAAGCAGAACCTGGGAGATCTTCATGCGCAGATCGCAGCTAACGAAAAGGGGATCCGGGAATTAACTGAGTTGATCGATCAGTTCGGGCTTCAGGTTGTGCAGGCTTACATGCAGCATGTCCGGTCCAATGCTGCCGAACAAGTCCGGCGCGTGATCGACAGATTAAAGTCTGGGCGTTTTGTTCAACAGATGGATTCGGGTGCCAAAATCCATGTCCAGATAGAGGTAGACCCGCATCAACGCCGCGCCAGAATCGATTTTTCGGGCACGTCATCTCAAACTACCGATAATTTCAATGCGCCTTCGTCCATCGTTTATGCCGCGGTGCTTTACGTGTTTCGCACCCTCGTTAGAGAAGAGATTCCGTTGAATGACGGTTGCCTGGAAGCGCTTGACATTGTGATTCCTGAAGGGTCGATGCTGGCGCCGAGGCCGCCGGCCGCCGTTGCAGCCGGTAACGTTGAAACTTCGCAAGCCATTACCAATGCACTATACGGAGCGCTTGGCGTGTTAGCCGCCGGTCAAGGTACAATGAATAATCTCACCTTCGGAAATAATTTTTACCAATATTACGAGACCATTTGCGGTGGCGCGGGCGCCGGTGAAGGCTTCGCCGGAGCTTCGGCAGTTCACACTCACATGACTAACACCAGATTGACCGATCCGGAGGTTATTGAGCTGCGTTACCCTGTCCTATTAGATGAATTCAGAATCCGCCGCGGCTCCGGTGGACAAGGTCGGTGGCCCGGAGGTGATGGGGTCGTCCGCAAACTTCGCTTTCGCGAACCAATGACGGTAGCTATCCTTTCCAACCATCGAATCGTGCCACCCTTCGGCTTAAATGGAGGAGACCCGGGTCAAACCGGTAAAACTTACCTCGAACGCTCCGATGGCCGAATCGAACACCTCCAAAGCTGCTCTCAAGCCGAGGTCGCTCCCGGCGATACGATCATCATCGAAACCCCAGGCGGGGGCGGGTGGGGTGTTGCGGTGAGGAGTGCGAAGTGAGAATTGAGAGGTGATTGGTGATTAGTGATTGGTGGGTTCGTCCTCGTCCTCGTCCTGGAAACGCCGAACGCCAAACGCCAAATCATCCGTGTGTATCCGTGTTCATCCGCGGTTCCGCTTTTGGTGATGCGACCCATGTGCTCATGCCATTGTAAGAGCACAACATACCCAGCCATTATTCGTCTAAATCCGCGTCCATTCGCGGTTGGATTTCAGCGTCTCTTCGCGGTTTCCAGAACAAACAGAAGCGACGAGCGCGCCGTGACACCATACTTCTGCTTCGCTTCGAACGCTGCTG